>CAYPIB010000053.1:0-17792 GCA_964410675.1 uncultured Roseburia sp. | reverse complement strand
CGTAGTATACTTTTAATCATAGAGAGCACCATCCTTTGTAATCGATTTTTTCTTAGTCGCTAAAATCATAACACAAAGTGGTGTTCTCTTTTTATTTTTTTATTAATTTCCTACAAAAACTTTACCCTAGCGAGCTTGCATTATTCTTTCGAAAGATGTATTATTTTATTAATTAAATATTTTATGTGCGGGGGGACTCTATTGAGTTGAGAAGGTAAAACCTGACCCTTTGAACCTGTTGGTTAATACCAACGTAGGGAAGCCTGGCTATGATATTTTTATGGTGCTTTTCTTTTTGGAAGGCACCTTTTTTGTCTTAGTTTATTAAATGTGTGTTAAATTCATTTTGGAAAAAAGGAGATGCTTTATGAATATGGAACCCATTTGTTATGTTTTTGGGGCTGGGGAGCACTTTGTTTCTCCGCCTGTGCTAAACTCTCATGATATTATAATTGCTGCTGATGGCGGATATAATTATTTGGAAAAATATAATTTAAAACCTGATTTGCTTATTGGGGATTTTGATTCTTTAAAAGGATCTCTTCCTGAAAATATTGATACAACTATTCTGCCAAAGGAAAAAGATGATACGGATATGGGTGCCGCACTGGATATGGGCTTTAGGCGTGGTTTTCGCATCTTTCATATTTACGGCGGAACAGGTGGACGCCTTGACCATACTCTTGCCAATATCCAGTGTCTTACCAGACTGGCAAAACTAGGTGCCAGAGGATTTTTATATGACAAAGACACAATAATTACCGCTATTTCTGATGGAAGTATTACCTTTCCTGCTCATCAAAGGGGTACTCTTTCAGTCTTTGCGCACTGTGAAACAGCAACAGGAGTATATGAAAAGGGCTTAAAATACAATCTGAATGATGCGGCTTTAACTAACACCTATCCTCTTGGTATCAGCAATGAATTCAGGGGTGTCGAGAGTAGTGTTTCGGTAGCAAATGGAACACTTATTATCATTTATTCCAGTCTATAAAATAATCAAAGGAGACATAAAGAATGAAAACAATATTGAGTATTGCCGGTTCTGACTGCAGCGGCGGAGCGGGTATTCAAGCGGATTTAAAAACTTTTTCTGCTCATGGTGTATTTGGAATGACAGTCATTACATCCGTTGTCGCAGAAAACACATTCCGGGTCATCGAATATCAAGACATCCTGCCCGATATCATTGAAAAGCAAATGGATGCAGTATTTGAAGATATTCCACCAAATGCAGTAAAAATCGGTATGCTGTCATGTGTTGACAGTATGCATGCAGTATCAAAAAAGCTAAAGGAGTGGCAACCTAGAAACATAGTAATCGACCCTGTTATGTACGCTAAAAACGGATGTGCATTGATGGATCCTGCTTCGATTAACACACTGATTTCCGAAATAGTTCCGCTTGCTGATGTTATTACCCCTAATATTCCGGAAGCTGAAAAAATGGCAGGTATCTCCATACATAACCACTCCGATATGGAAGAAGCAGGGCGCCTTATTCACGCGATGGGCTGCCAAGCAGTATTAATTAAAGGCGGTCACAGCTTAGGAGATGCTACTGATATTCTGTTTGACGGCAATGAATTTCATTACTATTCTGCAAAAAGAATTGATACGAAAAACACACATGGCACCGGTTGCACTTACTCCTCTGCCATTGCATCCAATTTAGCACTTGGACTGAGCCTGCCATCAGCAGTCAGCGAAGCCAAAATATATGTTACAACGGCAATTACCCATTCACTTGCATTTGGGAAGGGCAATGGACCGACACATCACTTCTATGATTTATATAAAAACGGACTAAGGGAGAAAACAAAATGAAAAATATTTATACATCGTTAATTGAAAAAGTTAGAGCAGATAAACCACTGATTCATCACATTACCAATTATGTCACAGTGAATGACTGCGCCAATATCACACTTGCAATCGGAGCATCTCCGATTATGGCTGATGCTTTGGCAGAGGCTGCTGATATCGCCCAAATAGCCTCGGCTGTAGTACTGAACATGGGAACACTGAACGAACGCACAATTCCGTCTATGATTGCTGCCGGAAAAGCTGCAAATAAAAAAGGAGTACCCGTTATTTTTGATCCGGTAGGTGCCGGTGCCTCTGCACTTCGGAATGAAACTGCCGCCCAGCTGTTAAAAGAAGTTAAAATTGATGTTCTGCGCGGTAATATTTCAGAAATTAGATTTCTTGCCGGCTTGCAGTCAGAAACAAAAGGAGTCGATGCTTCCGATTATGATTTAAGCAATTCCGATAATACCAAACAAATAGTAAAACAAATTGCAAATAAATTAAACTGTGTAGCAGCCGTAACGGGTGCCGTGGATGTTGTTTCCGACGGAGTAAAAGTAATCTGCATCGAAAACGGGCATCCGATGCTTGGCAGCCTGACCGGTACCGGCTGCATGTGCTCTTCTTTAATCGGTTCCTTTTGCGGTGCCGCAAAGGACACCCCTTTTCAAGCAACTATTACTGCCCTGCTCTCTATGGCAATTGCAGGTGAAATAGCATTTGAAACTGCGGGTGCCAAAGGAAACGGCAGCTTTCACACTGCTCTTCATGATATCATGAGTCAATTAGACACAGAAACACTGGAGAGGAGAGCAAAATTATATGAAGCCTAACATAGATTACACGCTTTACCTTGTAACAGACCGAAATCTGATGAGCTCTGCTACAATTGAAGAATCCGTCACTGAGGCTATTCTCGGCGGCTGTACACTCGTTCAATTACGAGAAAAGGATATCTCTTCTAAAGATTTTTATGATACCGCCAAAAGCCTTCGGGAAATAACTGCAAAACATAAAGTACCTTTGATTATTAATGACCGTGTTGATATCGCCTTAGCCGTAAATGCTGATGGTGTCCATATAGGACAAAGTGATTTACCTGCAAAAAAAGTCCGGGCTGTCATCGGCCCGGATAAAATAATAGGTGTCTCTGCCGGTAATCTTGACGAAGCTCTTGCCGCCCAAAAAGATGGGGCTGATTATCTTGGCGTCGGTGCAATGTATACAACCGGAACAAAGACAGATGCATCACTCACTACCATTTCGGAATTAAAACGCATTCGTGATGCAATCGCACTGCCAATCGTTGTTATCGGTGGTATTAATAAAGAAACCATTCCTAACTTTTTCAGTACCGGCATTGATGGTCTTGCGGTCGTATCTGCGATTATTGCTCAAGAAAACGTAGCTGAGGCTGCCCGTGAATTAAAAGACTTATTTCTTTCCGGAGGTAACTGATATGAATACATATATTTTTGATTTAGATGGTACACTCCTTGATTCCATGCATGTTTGGGAACAAATTGATATTGAATTTCTTATGAAAAGAGGCTTTTTAGTACCTGCAGACTATAAATATGCCGTCGGCTCATTAAGCTTTAAAGAAGCTGCCCAATATACAATTAAACGTTTTTTGCTTCCCGACAGCGTCGAGCAGCTCTGCTTAGAATGGCTTAAAATGGCAGAGTATGCTTATAACCATACCGTTCCTCTAAAGCCTTATGCAAAGGAATATATAACCTTATTAAAAACCTTTCCCGTCAAGCTTGCCGTTGCAACCAGCTTATCGAAACCCCTATATGAAGCTGCACTTAAAAATCATCAGCTTTACGATGCCTTCGATGTTATTTGCTGTACTGAAGAAATTAATATAGGTAAATCAAAACCTGATATTTTTTATTATACCGCAAAAAAACTAGATGTTTTACCATCTGAATGCATTGTATTTGAAGATATATTAGCTGCCGTAAAAAGTGCTAAAGAAGCTGGAATGATTGTATATGGAATGTACGATAAATCATCCAAAAATCATTGGGAGGAAATTAAGAAAATAGCAGATGGTGTATTTTATGATTTTAAAAATGCACCCCTGCCATAAAAAAAGAAGCTCAACCTACTGAACTTCTCTCTTCTTTAAATACATTTCCCGATCTGCTTTTGAAATCACATCATCAAGAATATCCGTTTTAGCTGAATAGGACGCCGCCCCTTTACTAAAGCTGATGTGAACTTCTTTTCCTTCTATTTTTATAATAGGTTCTTTTAACTCTTCGTAAACCTTGTCCCAAAAATCCTTTATGTTCTCATTGACAGAAGTTTTCTCTACATGTACAACAACAAACTCATCTCCGCCCATGCGGGCAAAAATATGACTGTCATCCGTATGAATACTCACCCTTCTGGCAAATTCCTTTAGAACATAATCACCAATATCATGACCGTATAAATCATTAATCTGTTTAAACCGATTTAAATCAATATAATATAGAAGAAATTTCTTATTGCGCTTTATTAAGGCGTTTAACTTATTAAAAAGCCCCTGTCGATTCAATATATTTGTTAAGGAATCATATTGAACCGTAATTTCAAGTTTCTTTTTAATTGTATTTAACTGTATATTTTTTCGTACCATAAGAGCTGCTGTAGTACTGATAACAAGTGAAAGTAATATATAAATCCATGCTTCTTTATATTGATGCCACTTTGGAACCGGTGTCAATCTTAAATACCATTCTGCATTTAATACATTTATTTTTTGCTCCACATAATTGCTTTTTTCACTTATTTTACCGTTTGACATAATGACTTCACGTTCGCCGGTATCCACATTTGTACGCCATAATTCATATGTATAGCCTTGATTAAAAAGCGAATCTAAGTTCGTGCTTTCCATGATCTCCGGATATTTAAGCGTAATCGAAAGAATACCCCAATAATACGAATTCCCCTGAGCATCCGTCAGAACGACCGGATAACGTCCGCTAATTGCTTTATCGCCTACAACAGTAGTAAAAGGACCCGCTAAAAGCAGTTCTTTATTTTTAGCCGCAAGAATTGCTTCCTGATTCCCTTGAGATGTAGTTTCATTATAATCTAACCCTAACACATTTCTGTTATCCTCATTATCCGGAAATACTTTTGTAACAATGCCATCCGGTGCAATAATAAGATTTCTAATATGTTCATTATTAACAACCGTTGCCGCAAGATCTTCAATGTCATTCAAATCACCATTTTTACGTTCAATGTAGGACGCAACTGTATATAGCTGATTTACCGGAATTGAGATAGCCTCACTTATTTTTATACTTTTATCTGTAATTAAATGCTCCAATCTGATTTGATCCGCAGTAATGCGATTTTTAATTGTCGGAACAATAAATAACAGACAAATAGAAAATGCAGCTAAAAAGGCTATAGCAACAAAAGTATAACTTTTTTTAGTCATGCGCTCTACCTTCCTCATATGAATTTTAATTATCCCTATAACGAAATAATACTCTAAAAAGTACGGCTTTGCAAGTTCTCGCCCTTAGAAATTTGATTTTTACTATATTGTAGTATACAATAGCTAGTATTAAGCAGTACTAATTAACTACTTTAATGAGATATAGATTAAAATTATAAAAAAGCAGGTGATAGTTTTTATGAATTATATTTTAGATATGCACACACATACATTAGCCAGCGGACATGCCTACAGCACAATTCGAGAAATGGCACAGGCCGCAAAGGATAAGGGTCTTTCCCTTCTTGGAATTTCTGAACATACTTCCGGTATGCCGAACGGAGCCCATGATTTTTACTTTCATAATCTTAAAATTGTAGACCGGAATGCTTATCCGGTTTTGCTGCGGCTGGGAGCCGAACTAAATATCTTAGATGAAGCAGGAACTGTTGATCTTCCTTCTGACCTTCTGACTCAAATCGATTATGGGATTGCAAGTCTGCATCCCCCGTGTATTCCGTTTTTAAGCAAGGACGAAATTACTCATGCCATTTTAAAAGTTATGGAAAATCCTTATGTTCAAATTATTGGTCATTTAGATGATGAACGCTTTTTAGTAGATTACGAAGAAGTTGTCAAACAGGCAAAACAAACCGGAACTATTTTTGAAGTAAATAATTCTTCTCTTTCGCCGACTACTTACCGTCAGAATGCAGCTAAGAGTTATGAAATTTTATTAGATGCCTGCGCTCGTCATGAAGTTCCGATTATATTAAACTCGGATGCTCATGTTGATACATTGGTCGGATGTCATATCTATTCCAAACCGCTTATACAGAGATTAAAGTTTCCCGAAACCTTAATTATAAACAGTTCTGTAGAAAGATGTCTCTCAATTATTGAAAATAAAAAACAGATATGATATCATAAGTTAAAACTGTGAAATTTTACCGTGTAAAAGTGAAAAGGGGTTTTGGTTATGAACAAAAAGATTAAAACAGCGGCTGTCAGCCAGCTTTTTGAAGCCGTTTTGACTTTAGAAAATGCAGATGAATGCTTTGCCTTTTTTGAAGATTTATGTACTGTAAATGAGCTTCTTTCTCTGTCACAGAGATTTGAGGTGGCAGCGATGTTACGGCAGCAAAAAACCTATCTTGAAATTGCCGAAAAGACTGGGGCTTCTACAGCTACAATCAGTCGTGTGAATCGTTCACTGAATTATGGCAGTGATGGATATGAACTTGTTTTTGACAGGCTTTCAAAATAGCTTGTCTGCTATTCCTTGCGATTATATTCTTGTTAAGGAGGATTTATGGAAAACTTATCAATTACACAAAAATACTTGCTCTGCATACTTAATGAAAGAGGCAGACTGCCTTCCTTTAATGAAACTGTTTCAAGCACTGTTTTTGCTAGTGCTTTGTTTGATTTAATTTTAGGCGGTCAAATTAAAATTGAAAATAAGACAATTATCCCTTCTGATTCTAAATCAGAAGTACTGCCACATTTAAATCCCCTTTTTGAATATATTTATTCGTTTAAATCGATTTCCCTAACGAGCTTCGCTGATAAATATACAGTACCGTCAACACAAAATTTCCAATCTCTTTTTACATCAATTGGCGATTCTTTAGCGGAACAGGGTTATGCACAAAAAAGCATGGGTGGTTTATCGGGAAACCAGGCACATTATATTCCCGATAAAAAAACTGTGAACATGATAATTGAAGGTATTAAGACCGATTTCGAAACACAAAATACTAACTTTGACACTTCTATTATAATTGTAACTTTATTGGAAAAAAGCGGCTGTTTAAAGAAGTGTTTTTCAGGTAAAGAAGAGGCAGATCTAAAAAAACTGTTAAGAGAATTAAAAAGTCAGTCAACTAATAAGCATGCAAAAGAAATTATTGATACTATTAACAATATTATTATAACTTTAGCATTTTCTTCGGTTTACTAAAGCAATAAAAAACACGAGCCTTTGCCACTTATATTTTGGCAAAGGCTCTTTTTTATATCAAGAGTAACCTTTTTTGTGTAGCAGAAGCTCTATTTTATCTAGAACCGCCTCTTCTTCGGCTTCTATCGTATGGTAATGAACTCCTTCCGTTAAAATATTCAGTGTCTTGGATGAACTGCTCTGGCATTTCTTTACAAAGGCATCGGCATCTTCTCTATTATTTATAATTAAATCAACGGTAATCTGACCATAAATTTCGTGTTCTACGACAACATCTAAAATAGAAGCACCCAAATCAACAATTGTATAAAACTCATCTTGTATGTCCTCATCCTTATGTTTCACTCTTATTGTTCGTTTACACGTTCTGTCAACACCCTGCTCAAAATAGAGATATCCTTTATTCGTTGCTAAAATATTTTTATTACAGGCCCGAAGCAGTGCAATATCCTGAACGATTACTTGTCTGCTTACTTTAAATCTTTCTGAAAGTACTGTTCCTGACAAGGGTTTGTGCCCTTCGCACAATATTCTTAATATCTCTTCTCGTCTCTCATCACCATTCATATTACTTCTATTTCCTTTCACTTACACCGGGCCTGTCATTTTTATTCCGCTATTACAAGCCTTTGCATCATTTCCTTAATTGTCAGTGCAATTGACGCAATTTCCTCAGACTGAGCTGCTATTTCTTCGGAAGTACTTGCAATGTTTTCTGTTTTATCCTGAATGCGGGAAACATTATTGCTAAATTGCTCGGCAGTATCTAAAAGAGCAGTAATTGCCGGAATAATCTCCGTACTGTTTTGCTCTGTATCCTCCACAGCCTGTTTTGTCTTGTCTGCAAGTGATTTTACCTGTGTCGCAATTACCGCAAATCCCCTGCCGGCATGACCAACTCTAGCCGCCTCAATGCCTGCATTTAATGCGAGCATATTCGTCTGATTAGAAATCTTAACAATGTCTGTATTGGACTTTTTATAATTATCCAAAAATTCTGTTACACCTTGAAGTGCTGTTACTATTTCCTTACCATATTCCGATAGGACTTTAATAGAATCTACCATTTCATTTGTTTCATCTGCTGTTGTAGAATTACCACCAGCTAACTCATTGATGGCATCATTAAAATGCATGAATTCTCCTAATATACGTTCAAACTGCTCTTCACCAGCTTTTTTTTCATTTCGAATTTCTCTTGTGATTTGTAATATTTTTTCCTGTTCTACTTCCAATTCATCTTTGATATAGTGAATACAATTTGCTTTATGATTATATCCATTTTTCATAGACTGAATCATCTCGTAGCAAGTATCATTTCCACATGCACTACAATTAATTGTCTGCTTTTCGTATGTATCCTTACCAAGACTTTGATATAATTCTGTAATTTCCTCTCGGCTTAAAGGTTTATCTCTCAAATCCATATTAGAATATTCTCTGATGAAATCCTGAAGCTTTAATCCTTCAAATTGCTTCATCAATCTTAAAAGACGTTTTTCTTCCGATACGTTTTTATCCCATGGACTATTTTTCTTATTTTCAGCGTAGTTCTTTGCTCTCATATCATGAGCCTTAAACATAATATCTTCATTATGTTTATACCGGCTTTCCGTACCGGTTCCAAAATTACACCCCATTGCACAATTTAAAGCATCTACCATAAATGGAAGTTTGCCATTTCTTTCAATCTGATTTACATATGTATCTAAATAAGGATACACATGGCTCTCGCCTTCAATCTGCCGGATCATTTGGGATTTTCCCAAGAAATGTTCAACATTCTCCCGCAACCCGCCGGGCATAGGATAAAGAGCACCTAATCCGTATTCAATTTCATCGTTACTATCATATTGTCCTAAATTAATATTGGCAAGTGCCTCCATTAAATGATTAATTGTAATATTATACTGTATATATCCGGCATTGTGTGAATCTTCAATTTCTGTTTTTTTGGCAATGCATGGACTGATAAACGCAAATTTGTCATTTATATTCATATATTTTTTTGCGTAAATTGCACTGCACATCATGGGGCTTTGTATTGGCATAAGCTTTGGCAGTAATTCCGGAACGTATTTTTGTATGTAATTTACAACAGCCGGACACGGCTGTGAAATCCCTCCTGTAAAATTGTTTTCGGTTATATATTTTAAATATGCCCACGTTGTAATATCTGCTCCAAAGCTGACGCTGATAATGCGATTCACTCCCTTGGATTTTAAATAGCCTAATATCTTTTGATATTTACTCGGAACGTTTATTAAAAATGCCGGTGCAAGAAGTAAAGATATTCTTTCCCCTTTCTCTAAATCTTTTAAAAATCTTTCTGTGTCATCCCGATATTCTCTTGCCCCATGAGTACAAGCTTCTAAACAATTACCACAATGTATACATTTATCTCCATCCACTATTACTTTAGCCTGTCCATTTTCTTCCAATGCCACATTAGCACCTAAAACCGGACAAACCTTAATACATTTGTTGCAGCCAGTACATTTTTCATTTGTATACACTAATCCTTTATTTATGTCTTCGCATACATTCATTTGTCTGCCACTCCTTTCCAGCCTTTGTATATTTATGAAATTTTTATAGATATTTTTCATGTCTATTTATCATGAATTAAATAATTATATACTATATAAATTATTGCCAAGACGCAGAAATCTTGATTTATCCTCCTTCCAAATCATATGACTTATACTGAAATTGTACCATATTTGATATAGCCTCTCAAGAAGATTATCAATACTTCGCAAAGTTTCGCTTTACTTTTGAACACATCTATGCTATTCTTTGATTGTTGTTATAAATAAATAACAAACATTAATTTTTTAATTATTTTTGGAGGTACTACAATGAACAAAGGTACAGTAAAATGGTTTAACAACCAAAAAGGTTATGGCTTTATTTCTGATGAAGCTGGCAACGACGTATTCGTACACTATTCAGGACTCAGCATGGATGGTTTCAAATCCTTAGAAGAAGGCATTGCTGTAGAATACGAAGTAGTGAATGGCGAAAAAGGACCTCAGGCAGTAAACGTAACAAAGTTATAATTCATAATTTTGTTTTTACTACTTGAAAATCATTAATCAGTTTTTCGATGTGCCTTTTAAATATAAATTTTAAGAGTCTTAAATTTTGTTTTGAATGAGCAATATTGTTTTAACGGATTAAAAGGGAAAAAACCGATCATCATGGTCGGTTTTTTTATTATTCTTTTCTTCTATTCATTTATAAATTCTAAAACCTCCTCAAAATCCATTGTTCCCCCAAACAAGTCCAATGCACTTCCAATCGTAACATTTATTTTATTCCTGCCAAGCTCTTTTAACTTTTTCAAATCATGAAAAGTATGGACGCCGCCTGCATATGTAATCGTATTTCCTTCATATTCCCCTAATAGTTTAACAAGTTCGTTTTCAATCCCATTTGCCTTACCTTCCACATCAACCGCATGAATTAAAAATTCATCACAATATTTCTCAAAATTTTCCATAGTTCTTTTTTCCAAAGCGACTGAAGTATATTTTTGCCATCGATTGGTTACAATGTAATAATTAGATTTTTTTTTGCGGCAGCTTAAATCCAAAACTAAACGCTCTTTGCCAACAGTCCTTGTAATTCGTTCTAATGCCTGCCAATTCACTTCTCCATTATGAAATACATACGATGTTACAATGACATGGGAAGCACCGGCATCTAAGAACTCCTTTGCATTCTCAGCTGTTATGCCACCGCCAATCTGCAGTCCTCCCGGAAAAGCCTTCAGCGCATTTTTGGCTTGTAATTTCGTTTCATTATAATACGGGCTGTCAGCTGCATTTAATAAAATAACATGTCCACCCTTTATTTTCCTTTTACAATATAAATCAGCATAAAAAGCGGCGTCATATTCAGAAACAAAATTTTCTTTTGCAAAATCATTCTGATCGAGCAGTGTTCCTCCTACTATTTGCTTTACTTTACCGTTATGAATGTCAATACATGGTCTAAAATTCATAAATTTTTTCCAACCTTTTTTCTTTTATAATACAATATTTTCCTTTTAAAAGCAAAAGAATAAAATATTAAAATCCACGCATACTAAACATAGATTTTAAACTTATCAGTTTATGTCTAAAAATAGATTAAAGGAGCAATTATTATGAAAAAGAGCAGACTTTTTGTTTTAGCAGTTTGTATGTCTCTTACGTTATTTACTTTAACTGCATGTGGTACTAATAATAAAGCTACTGATAAAAATACTACAACAGACAACGCAGGGACAAACGACAAAGTCAATGACAACGTAACAACAGAAAATGTTACTGAGAATTCTACGACAGACAATAATAACAATGCTGCAGACACGAATGGTAATAATACCGATAATAACGGCAATGTTGTAAGTGATGCCGGCAATGCTGTCGGCAACGCTGTAGAAGATACCGGTAATACTGTCGGTAATGTTGTAAACGATGCTGGAGATGTTGTAGAAGATGTAGCAGAGGGTGCCGGAAATGTAGTTAAGGATGTTACCGGCGGCAATGGCAATACAACAAATGCTGCAAATCCTTAGTAATGCAAAAATTCAATATTGAAATCGTTGATTTATCAATGATAAAAAGGACATTTCTGTAAATGAAATGTCCTTTTTCATTAAGTTGTTATACGCCCTTCTCAACGAGCCTTCCGTCCCTGTACGCTTTCAGTAATAACTCAAGTTGAGAAATACTCTCCCTTAATTCTGCGCCAATATCCGTATCTCCAACACTTTGTCTATGTGTTGCTGTTTCTACAATAATAGAATCGGAAAAAATATCAGATTCTTTTAGAATCGCATCCTCCATAGATTCAAAAGGTTCATGTGAGACAAGTCTCATTCCATGTGAATTAAAAACAAGTGTATATCCTGCAATTCCGGTTTTGCTTTGATATGCTTTCGAAAAACCACCATCAATGACAAGCAGCTTACCATTACATTTAATTGGCGATTCACCCTTTTTACGTTCCACCGGAACGTGACCGTTGACGATGTGAGATTTCTCCTCATCCAAACCAAATTCACGTAATATTTTATTAATTATAACCTCATTATCTAATAATCTATAATAACTATTTTTATTCTCTGTATGTGCTTCCTTGTCGGCAATAAAATAACGTTCAAAGGTTGTCATCTTATCCTTGCCAAAAACAGGTGATTTCGGTCCCGTCCAAATATACCATAAAATATCCTGTCCCCTTATTTTATCCTCAGACTTCCTGGCACTGTAATAACCTTTTCTGGCATAATTGTCTAAAACATCATAAAGTGCTTTGCCATCATACTGCTGACCAAATATCTGAACCTTAGCAAAATTTCCATCCTCATCAAGCGGAACACAACCGTGATATAAAAGATTTGAATTGTAAATCTTATAAAGACCGCCTTTTGAAAATAAGAACCTTACATCTCTTTGCAGCCGTTCACAACGTGAAAATGCCTGCCGCAGCCGTTCCATCACTTCTGCTTCTTCTGCGCTCAGGCGGTAGGGATCCTCTTTGTCTACCGTTGGAAAATCAATATCCTTCATCGGATAACATGTTCCTTCAATTGTTATCGTACCCTTTTCATAATCAATTTTATCTAAGAGCAAACGGTCATCCATTTCAAATTCCGGATTGCGCTGAATGATCTGACCCTCTAACTTAAACTGTATCATCGATATTGCTTTATGCATCATTGTATCGATCGTTAAATCTTTTTTATTGTAGTCCTTATTATATCTAATATGAAATGCATCACAATTGACATCTTTATATTGCTCAAGCGCAAATGTTACCAGGGGAATCAGATTAATTCCGTACCCCTCTTCTATCGTATCAAGGTTACCATACCGTGCAGACATCCTGATTACATTTGCAATACATGCAAGCTGACCGCTGGCGGCCCCCA
Source organism: uncultured Roseburia sp. (assembly GCA_964410675.1). Classification (GTDB taxonomy): domain Bacteria; phylum Bacillota; class Clostridia; order Lachnospirales; family Lachnospiraceae; genus RGIG3040. The sequence continues at coordinate 4,649 of CAYPIB010000053.1, read as the reverse complement.
TCCATACAATGTCATGATTTCCCCACTGTACATCGACAGAATGATAATTGCGTAACGTATCCATAATCACATGCGGACCCGGACCCCTGTCATAAATATCGCCAACAATATGAAGGTGGTCAATGACCATCCGCTGAATGAGATTACTTAGTGCGATAATAAATTCCGGTGCTCTTCCGATTCGGATAATAGTATTTACAATTTCATTATAATATGCTTCTTTATTTTGAATTTCAGCCTTCTCCGTAATTAATTCTTCAATAATATAAGCAAAGTCCTTCGGCAGTGCCTTCCGAACTTTAGAACGTGTATACTTAGATGAGACTCGCTTTGTTATCTGTACTAAACGATGAAGCGTTATTTTATAGTAATCTTCTATATTTTCTTCTTCCTGCATGACTATTTCTAACTTTTCCACCGGATAATAAATTAATGCCGCAAGACTTTTTTTATCACGATTGCTTAAAGTATTACCAAACTCTTCATCAATTTTGCGTCTTACCGAGCCGGAACCATTTTTTAACACATGATTGAACTGTTCATATTCCCCATGAATATCAGTCATAAAATGTTCTGTTCCTTTAGGAAGGTTTAAAATCGATTGGAGATTAATAATTTCAGTACTTGCTGCTGCTATTGTCGGATAATTCTTGGACAGGTTCTTTAAAAACATAAGTTGAATATTTTCCATTTTGGATTCTCCGGTTATCAATGCTCCTTTGAAACATTTGCATTAATGACATCGCTCATTGTATACTTTCCTGCTTTCTTTCCAGCAAGAAACTTAGCTGCCTGTACAGCTCCTTTTGCAAATACTGCTCTGGAATATGCAACATGCGAAAAGGTAATGACCTCATCTGCCCCTGCAAATATTACATCGTGGTCACCTACAATTGTCCCGCCTCTGACCGCACTGATACCAATTTCTTTCTTTTCTCTTTTTTGTCTAACCTGACTTCTATCATATACATAATCATAAGAATTATCAAATTCCTCATTGATAGCGTCAGCAAGCGCCAATGCTGTACCGCTTGGTGCATCCAGCTTCTGGTTGTGATGCTTTTCTACAATCTCAATATCAAATCCGGCATCTGCCAATACATGAGAAGCATCCTTTAACAGCTTCATCAGAAGATTAATACCAAGTGTCATATTTGCCGATTTTAAAATTGCTGTCTTTTTGGCCGCCTCTTCCACCAGTTCCAGCTGCTCGTCTGATAATCCGGTCGTACAAAGTACGCACGGCATCTGCTTGTCCATACAATATGCAAGCAAATCATCGGCAGCCTTTGCAGATGCAAAATCAATAATGACATCAGCAGGAATATCACAATCCTTCATATGTGAAAATACCGGATATGGATTCGTTCCTTGATCAAAAATATCAATCCCTGCTGCAATTTCTATCTTTTCGTCTGCTGCAATAAGGCCAGAAATGAACTGGCCCATTCTGCCATTGCAGCCGTGAATAATTACTTTTATCATTTGTTCTCTCCTACAAAATGCCATATTCCTTCATGACTTTTTCCAATTTTGCCGCATTTTCCGGTTCCATCTCGGTAAGTGGCTTTCTAAGAATTCCTGCTTCTAATCCCATGAGGTTCATCGCCGTTTTCACCGGAATCGGATTTACTTCGCAGAATAATTTATCATAGAGGGCAATTACATCTAACTGCAGTTTACGGCTGCCCTCTATGTCACCTTCAAAGAATTTTGCACATATATCATGTGTTTGTCTGGGCGCGATATTGCTCATCACCGAAATTACACCTTTTCCTCCTAATGACAATAACGGTAAAATTTCATTATCATTACCGGAATATACATCTACCTTGCCATCTGCAATAGAGAGTAGTTTTGTAATTGCTGAAAAATTACTTGTCGCATCTTTTACGCCAACGATATTAGGTATATTCGTGCATAATTCTACAACTGTTTCCGGCTGAATAAATACACCGCCGGTCCTGCCCGGAATATTGTATAAAATAATCGGTATCTTTACTGCTTCAGCAATCGTAATAAAATGTTCTTTCAAACCCTTTTGGGTACATTTATTATAATATGGTGTTACAACTAATAATGCGTCTGCTCCGAGTTTCTCTGCCTCTTGGGATAAGAAAACCGCTGTTGCAGTACAGTTGGATCCAGTTCCTGCTACAACCGGAACCCGGCCATTTACCTGTTTCACGCAAAATCTAATGACCTCCATATGCTCATCATGGGTTAACGTTGATGCTTCACCGGTTGTACCGCACACGATTACAGCATCTGTCCCGCCGGCAATCTGCATTTCAATATTTTTTGCAAACGCCTCATAATTTACATCTCCGTTTGGTTTGAATGGTGTTACAATCGCAACACCTGCTCCTGTAAAAATTGACATATTTTCCTCCTTCTGGGATATGCTCATCATGCTATGAAACAAAAAAAACCGACTATTTGAGCCGGCACGTTTTCACACTATGTGATAGCTCCCCATCTCAATTGATGACAGTCATACAGTTATTCACTGTATGCCCAAGGCTATATGTTCAGGACATATTCCTTTCGGCATCTTTCCCTTTCAGTCTTCTTCTTATGTGCCTGACACATCCAAAAACTTACTTATGAAATATGCAACCTCTATCTTACTTTATCATATTCTAATTACAAAAATTGGTGCCAACTTTTGTAACTGATAAAAGCATAGCACCAATCCTATATACTGTCAACTATTTGGGTTGAATTTTATTTTTTCAATTTTAGAAACCTCGTCAGCCAACGCACATACATCATCACTTAGATGAATTCCGGTCATAATTAAAGTAGTTTCCGGCAGCTTCGCGCCGATTAATATTTTTAAATCTTCTACTGTGATAACACCAACGTCAATCAGTCCAAGAACCTCATCCAAAATAAGCAGATCACATCCACCGGTTGTCAGAACCTTTTTAGCAAAATTCAATCCATTTTTCATATTCTGAATTTCATCCTGCTTTAATTCTTCCGGCAGGCTTCTGAAATCGTCTTCAGATTTTTCAAACCTGAAAAATTTAATTTCCGGTTCTAACCGTTTCAAGAAATCAGACTGCTCTAATCCTCTTCCCTTTAAAAACTGAATAACAACAACATCCTTGCCCTCGCTCGCAGCCTGCAATGCCTTGCCCCATGCCGCCGGTGTCTTTCCATGTCCGTCACCACTATAAATATGTATCATACCTTGGTTCATATGCCACCTCATAATTTCCAATCTCTTCTATCATATAGACTTTACATATAGAATATGTTAACGATAACATTTTCTTGGAATTTCCTACATATGCCACGTATCATATCACAACATTTAACACTTTTCAACAAATAATATGAATTTAAATGCTTTCCCTAGGAACATTGAATTTCCTTTTCTTCTCCGTTTTCATCCTCTTCTACCAATTCTAACTTACTGACTGATACTTCATAGGCAACTCTTTTTTCCATCTGCTCTTCCGAAATCTTCTTCATATATTCACGGCTTTGAATTCTTCCCCAAATCCGGCATCTTGCACCAACTTCAAAACTATTGGCAAAGCGTGCATTTCTTCCCCAGCTGATACATGGAATATAATCACTTTTGCCATAAGGACGATTTACTGCTAAAAGTAAATCTGCTATTTCCCTTCCAAGAGGGGTCTTGCGGTAAATGGCCTCCTTGCATATATAGCCATCGAGAAAAATTTGATTTGTCTTTTCATTTTCTAATACTTCTTCAACAAATTCAATCTCTCTAACAAATACTGAGAGAACTAGTTTGTTTTTTCGTTCCTCATGCCGATTATAAGAACGGAACTGGCCTTGTACTAAAATATTCCTTCCTGCATAATTCTTGTCTACATCAATCAGTCTTTCAGAAATCATAAGCGGAATAAGATCGGCGGATTGGCTGAGTCTTGGCACCTGTACCTCTACCATATAAAACCCCTCCCCGAATATTTCGTGACTGTAGCAAAATTCCCCTACGATTTCTCCCATAATAGTTACTTGATTGTTTTCAATAACCTTATCTGTCATTTTTTTCTTTCTCCCTTCGTTACTTCTTCTTTTAGAATTTTTTCCTATTCATACATTAATCATTATATTTGATTTTCATTCATAAAATGACTATTTTCCATCGACAAATTTATATAGCCCTCGACAGTTACTTGTCCTAACAGGAAGATTTTTATCTTTCCTGTCATAAAATTACGTGCATATACTTGTAAAATAGTCGTTTTGTGGTAAACTATAATATTTGAAGAGGAGATTATTATGATAAAAACCAGAGATAACGTGCGTAACGTAGCAATTATTGCTCACGTAGACCACGGCAAGACCACTTTAGTGGATGAACTTTTAAAACAAAGCGGTGTTTTTCACGCACATCAGGAAGTTGCAGAACGTGTCATGGATTCAAATGACATTGAACGTGAAAGAGGTATTACGATTCTTTCTAAAAATACAGCCGTCACTTTTAACGATACTAAAATAAATATTATCGACACTCCGGGCCATGCTGATTTTGGCGGTGAGGTAGAACGGGTACTTAAAATGGTAAATGGTGTTATTTTAGTTGTGGATGCCTTTGAAGGTCCGATGCCGCAAACTAAATATGTACTGCGCAAAGCTTTGGAGCTTAAGCTTCCGGTTATCGT
>CAYPIB010000052.1:12917-18799 GCA_964410675.1 uncultured Roseburia sp. | reverse complement strand
TATTCTTCGCACATCCAATCTTACGGATGAATAAAACTTTAACGCACGGCCGCCTGTTGTCGTTTCCGGACTGCCAAACATAACTCCTACTTTTTCACGAAGCTGGTTAATAAATATTACCGTACAGTTGGATTTGCTAATAACCGCAGTCAACTTCCTAAGTGCCTGTGACATTAATCTAGCCTGAAGGCCGACGTGGGCATCTCCCATATCACCGTCAATTTCCGCCTTCGGTACTAATGCTGCAACAGAATCGACAACTACTAGATCAATTGCTCCGGAACGCACCATTGTCTCTGTAATCTCAAGTGCCTGTTCACCATTATCAGGCTGTGAGATGTAAAGATTATCAATATCAACGCCAATATTTTTAGCATAAATGGGATCAAGTGCATGCTCTGCATCAATAAAACCAGCAATACCGCCCTTTTTTTGTACTTCTGCAATCATATGTAAAGTAACCGTTGTCTTACCACTGGACTCCGGACCATATATTTCCATAATTCTACCTCTTGGAATCCCGCCAAGCCCTAATGCTAAATCCAGGCTTAAAGCTCCTGTCGGAAATGTCTCTACGTTCATCTGTGCAGACGGATCTCCGAGCTTCATTACGGAACCCTTTCCGAACTGTCTTTCAATTTGTGTAATCGCGGCATCCAATGCTTTTAACTTTTCTTCTTTTTCCATTTTCAGTCTCCTTTTCAGAACGTCCGTTCTCCTGTTCAAATAATAAAACAAACGTTCGTGTTTGTCAATAGTTTTCTATCATATATTTAATATACCATAATCAAAGTACAATAAAACTCTCTTTTATTTCTCTCCTTTCAGAATTTTTTCTGTAATTTAAATTTTTAATAGCAAATTAAAATTTTCAGGTGTTTTGCGAAACCAATTTATGAACAGGACTTTCTCACAAGTACTTTTGAACCCCTAAAAACAAACTTTTAAAGCACTATAAAAAGAGCATTCACTTCAAAATGAATTTCGTAACTGCCTATATTTTATTTATGAAATAGGTTGGTGAAAAATTTGGTGAAATACCAAGATATTGAATCTGCTATTACCTTATCATAAAGGAATACAAAAAACAAGTATTTTCCGTTATTATAACAGAAAATACTTGCTTGTAAAAGCTAACAGCGGTTTATTTAACTCTAACGGACTTTGGCTTGCTGTAACTTCCATAATATCTTTTGCTGCCTACTTTCTTATAGGCACATACACGCACATAATATCTTTTTTTCTTTTTTAGTTTTGATACTGTAGATGACAGCGTTGAACGTTTTTTGATTGTTACATTCTTTATGCCCTTTTTAAAATTCTTGTCCATGGACAGCTGAATTTTATATCCATCCGCCATACTGTTTTTCTTCCATGTAACCTTTACTTTTCTATTTCCAATTGCTTTTGCCGACCGAATCGTTGTTCTTTTAGGAACAATATTAAAAGTTACCTTCCGAACTCCTTTTAATCTACCCTTACCTTTAATCGTAATGGTTGCTTTTCCTATTTTTTTATTATTTTTATAGGAAACAGTATAATCTGTCCCACTTTTAAAAGTAGTCCCATTATAAGTTAAAGTAACTTTGGGCTTAATACTTTTTCCCTTGTATGCCTGATCCTTTATTTTAGAAACATTTACTTTAGAAACTGCCATCTCGCGAACTGTTTTTGTTGTCGTATTTTTAGTAAATGTCTTTATACGGTTGTTAAATTGAATATTACTATAAAAACTATCATACCATTGTTGATTGCTTCTTTGTTTAAAAAAACTCTGATTTGGTTTCACTGTTGCGCTCATGGAAACCCAGTCGTAATTTGAATTTGTATCAACATAATAATAAATTAAATCTTTTCCGGTAAATGTAATGACTACACTATATGTATCTTGATTTACTAAAAGCAAGTCTTGTCCTAAATCGACTGTATAAATACCTGAAGCTCCGGTTGTACCGGTCACCGGTTGACTAAGCATTGCAATGCCGCTTTCCGGATTATTTAAATCTGTCAGATTCCGATAAATTTGTATGCTATAGTTAATATTGGTGTCGTATAATGCAAACTGCACGGCACGAAGAAGTTCGTCATACCCTTGGCTGCTTGCCTTTGTGGTAAATACATTTGCAATTTTTCCACCACTATACATGCCAATAGCAGCAGCTGAACTCGTACCGTCATATTGATAGTTATTTTGATATGTATTCGCCGGCATTACTTCAAAAGCAATTGGGTTATCAAGACTGATATCTGCATAGGATAAATAAAAATATCCCTGATCTCCCCAATCCTCACTCCAGCTGTTTTTTACAATCCATGCACCGTCACAATTTGGCTCACTCAAAAAATTATACCTTGAATATTCATCATCCCATCCAACAATTGTTACGGCATGATTTGACCCTTTTGAATAATCATTATTGTATGCAGCTGTATGCATATTATAGAAATCTGTATAAAATCCCACTGATATTCCAACCGAGCCATACTGATAAACAGCATTTTTTATTTCATTTTCATTAAGTCCTAAAAAATAAGCATTTTTAACTCTAACAGAACTATTATAAGCATACTGTGGTTGAATTGCAGAGTGAGCTCCGGTAAATGGAAACTGACTCTCTTCTGCTAGTCCACTCCATGTGCTCAGTGCAAATGATGCTAATAAAACATTTCCGCCATTACCTACATAGTCTAATCCACCTGAATAATTATGATCCCCTACTGTGCCTCCCAATATATCTGCCTGCCTGTTATAGAAAAAATACCCCAAATGATTTTCAGAATAATCCGCTGAAGTATTCGCATATTTGTTTTTAACAGCCGCTGTCTCCGCCATTGCAACGGAAGTAAATGCCCAGCATAATTCAGTGCTTTTTTGGTCCTTTACCGAAGTAACCAGTCCCATTTCTCTGGCATCGTATTTAACAAGTGTGCTTGCGGCACCGTTTCTCAGTATATCTGTATCTCTTTGACTTGGAAATGTAATTCCCAAACTTTGGTTTGTAAGCGTTGGAATATGTGACATCTGCTCTTTGATTTCTTCCTCTGTCAGCGGTCTTCCTTTAATATAATCGAGTTGCTTTTCTTCTAAAGGATCTGTTTCTTCCTCACTATTATCTTGTGAATCATTTTGCGAAACAGTCAAAGGATCCTGATTCGCATCATTATTTTCTATATCATCATTTGTCTCTTCATTTCCGGTCTCCTGATCCTCAGCATCCTCGTCGGGATCTATCTCAAATTCCCCATCAGATTCTGTTACAGCATCAATCATCGATGCCGCAGCCGGCGTCGTAATTGATGTCATAAGCATTAAAACAACTAATAAATATAATATAACTCTTTGTATTCTTCTCTTCATTCACTTTCCCTCTCACAACAATTTAATATTTTTTTAAATACTGATTATATTCTTCTAAGCTGATCGTTACCCAGCCGGTATAACCGTCCTTTTCAAAATTATATCCAACCTCAAGTCCAATCGGTGTATAAAATATGATCAAAGAAGATTCATCCGTTAATAATTTCAGCTTTTCTTCATTTGTAATATTATCAATTGAAAAGCTTTCACCGTTTTGTTTATTGCTTCTTTCACAAAACTCTTTAACAAATTCAGCATTCACATCAATTATCTCTGTATTATTTATAATTGTGCCTGTCTCTAAATTAATATTAATTGAAGTAATACCACCGCCAATCGTATGGTATTCTGTATTCATAACAATGCTGATTTTTTCTTCATCATTATAAGTCACAAAGGAATCCATCTCTATCGTATAAGTATACCCATATTCATCATATAAGCCTTGCATTTGTTTGTTTTCTTCATAAGCATCCACATATAACATTGCGGCTTTTTTGATACCTTCATTTATTTTGTCAAAATTCCTATCATCACTTTTTAATTGTATATAAGCAATTCTAAAGTAAATACCATTGTCTTTTTCAATTTTTTCATAAAATTCTCTCTCTATTTCATACGATACAGATGTATTGATATAGTCTTTAAACTCGTCTAAATAGGGTCCCGTTACTGTTGAAGGATCGGTATTTTCATGAGGTTCCTTCCAATTCTTAGCAAAGTCACTTCCTTCATTGCTGCCATAATCCTCCCAATATTTCTCACTATTTTCAATTTCCTGATCGTATTCCTCCGGCAGACCATCTTCACCAAATAAATACTCTTCAATCTTTTTTTGGTCTGCTGACTGACGGGCCCTTTCAATTGAATCGGCAAGACTTACCGCTATGTAAATAACCAAAGCAATCACAATCATTGCAATAATAACAAAAGTTATAATAATCGGTGTATTTTTCTTCTTATTTTTACTTTTTTGTTCCTCCGGAATATAACCATGATAATAAGTTTTTTTAGTATAATTCGAATCATAGCTATATTCGGTTTTTGTTAAATCATCATATTGTGGTTCCTGTTGTATTTGCTGTTGTATTTGCTGTTCTGTCTCCTGTTCTGGTTGTGTTTGCTCTTCTGATTCCGGTTGTGTTTGCTGTTTTGATTCCTGTTTTGGTTCTGTCAGTGTTACTTGATTTTCCTCTAAAGGATTATTTACCGTCATTCCACAACTGATACATGTTCCATCACGCATTAACGCCCCACACTTAGGACAAAAATCATATGCTGTTCTTTTCTTCATAATCTCACCCCCTTCACATATTAATTATTATTACCAAATGTTACTTCACTGTAATACTCCAGCACACAATTACGAAGTAACGTTAATGCCGCCGCGACACTGCATTTACGAATTTTATCCCTTGATCCGCTAAAATGGTACTCCTGTACTACAACCTTCCCCTTGACACAACAGCCTATATAGACAAGACCCACCGGTTTTTCCTTTGTTCCTCCATCAGGACCGGCAACTCCTGTTACCGACACGGTCACATCTGCTTTTGAGAGCAGGGACGTTCCTTTTGCCATTTCTTTTGCCACATTTTCACTGACTGCACCATACTTTTGTAATGAGCTTTTTTTCACCCCGACAATTTTTCTTTTTGCCTTATTAGAATAGGTAACAAAACCGGATTTAAATACTTCTGATACCCCCGGCACATTAATCAGCCGCCCTGCCAGTAATCCCCCTGTACACGACTCTATCGTTGATATTGTCAAATTATTGGCAATAAGTAAATCTACAACTGCTTTTTCTAATGTCATATCCTGTTCGGTTGAATAAATCTTCGTTCGGAAGCGGCTTTTTAATTCCTTTATAATTGGTTTACATAACTTTCTGGCTTCCTTTTCATTTTCTGCCTTTGCTGTTACCCGCAAATGTACTTCCTCAGTTTTTGCGTATGGAGCTATGGTCGGATTTGTCTGCTTTTTAACTAAATCCTCAATCATGGATTCTACCTTACTTTCACTCATACCACAAATTTTAACCGTTTGGGAATAAATAATTTCCGGTGTTTTTTGATTCAAATAAGCAGCAATATCTTGTTCAAACATCGGCATCAACTCAGCGGTAGGACCGGGAAGCAATATTACCGTTTTGCCATTGTCCTCAACAATTAACCCGGGAGCCGTACCATTTGTATTGAAAATGACAAACGCATCTTTTGGGACCATTGCTTGTTTCCAATTATTATCCATAATAAGCATATTACGTTTTGTAAAGTAATCCTCTATTTGTTCCTTAATTTGTTCATTCACAAGAAGTTCTTTGTTTAACACCTTTGCCACAGTCTCTTTTGTAATGTCATCTTGCGTTGGACCAAGACCACCACTCAATATAACAACATCGGCACGGGACAATGCCATTCGTAAAGTCTCTTCTATACGCTTCTCATTATCACCAACCGTTGTTTGATAATAACAGGACAATCCCAGCTTAGCACACTGCTCTGCTAAATATGCCGCATTG
>CAYPIB010000052.1:0-12896 GCA_964410675.1 uncultured Roseburia sp. | reverse complement strand
TTACAATATTTCCAAGTAAAAGTTCTGTTCCTACAGAAATAATTTCTACTATCATATTATTTTCTCCCGATTCTAAAAACCTTATTGCTGTTATATCTCGTCTTTCATAACATCTTTATTCTTCACAAGATATTCTACCATAGAAATGACGGTTAAGGCTAAGGAAATTATTAATAAAATATATCCAATCGTATAAATTAAAAGGTAGAGCATACTCACACTAGCTGCCGCTGTGTTAAAAAGGGGGGATGTAAACCCATGATTATTTACGACAATAATCATAAAGCAAATCATCACCATTGTCACTGCCGTCTTCCATTTTCCTGATTTTCCGGCAGCAATTACGATTCCCTTTTCTGCTGCAACTAATCGAAATCCACTAATTATAAATTCTCTGGCAATAATCACAATCGTCATCCATGCCGGAATCATTTTCATATCAGTAAGTTGAATTAGTGCTGTGCATACTAATAATTTATCAGCTAAGGGATCCATAAATTTCCCAATATTAGTGACTAAATTATATTTTCTGGCAATACTACCATCAAGCCAGTCGGTAAGACTTGCAAGAATAAATAATAACAGCGCGATCCATTTAAACCATAAGATGTCCGAACTGAATATTAAAAATACTAAAAATATCGGAACCATTATCATCCTTAATATTGTTAATTTATTTGGCAGATTCATTTTCATTCTTCTATTTCTCCAATCAAATCATATTCGTAAGATCCGGTTACTATTACATGTATATAATCGCCTGTCATCAACTCTAAATCACTATTAACAAAAATAAGCCCATCTACATTTGGTGCATCTCTGTAAGTACGTCCGACATATGCATTTTCGTCTGCAACCTTACCTTCAATCATAACTAAAACTTTGCGGCCAATCATTTCTTCTGCTTTTTCAAAGGCAATCTCCTGCTGCAGCTCCATGATTTCTGCCTGCCGGTCTTTTTTAGTTTCTTCTAAAACCTGATCAGGCATTTCTGCTGCAATCGTTTCTTCCTCCGGTGAGTAAGTAAAAACACCTAAGCGGTCAAACTCCATTTCATCAATAAACCGCATCACCTCTTCGTGATCTTCCTTTGTCTCGCCCGGAAATCCGGTGATAAAAGTAGTGCGGATACAAATATCAGGCATCTCATCACGAAGCTTTTTTATCATTGCACGAAGGCCGTCCTGCCTGGCGCGCCGGCCCATTTTTTGTAAAATCTGATCGGAAGCATGCTGAATCGGGATATCTAAGTATTTACATATTTTAGGCTCTTGCTTCATTACCGCTATTAATTCCTCGGTAATCTCTTCCGGATAGCAATATAAAATACGTATCCAATAAAGACCGGCAATCTCACAAAGGCTTTTAAGCAACTCTGGTAACTTGTTTTCACCGTATAAATCCACACCATAAAGCGTTGTTTCCTGAGCCACTAAAATAAGCTCCTTTACTCCCTTTTCTGCTAAGTCCTTGGCAGCTTCTACAAGATGATTCATTGGAATGCTGCGATAGTTTCCACGTATTTTAGGTATAATGCAATAAGTACAGTTTTTATTACATCCTTCGGCAATTTTTAAATATGCATAATGTCCGCCTGTCGTAACAATTCTCTCTTTTCCGTATATTGGAGCAGCATTAATATCTTCGAAATGCTCTCCACCCTTTTTACCGATGACCTCTTCAACAGCTTCTACAATTTTATCAATCGAATTAATGCCAATTATAGCATCTACTTCTGGAAGCTCTTGTTTAATTTCATCTTTATAGCGTTGTGCCAGGCAGCCGGTTGCAAGCAGCGCTTTTGCTTTCCCTTCTTCCTTTAATCTGCCAAGCTCAATCAGTGTCTGAATACTTTCTTCTTTGGCATCATGAATAAAACAGCATGTATTTACTACAATAATCTCTGCCTCATATTCATCATCAGTAAATTCATAACCATGATGACCTAATTTTCCAAGCATATATTCTGTATCGGCCAGATTTTTATCACATCCCAGTGAAACAAATAATATTTTCATAAAAACTCCTGACTATTTTTTATGGTATATAAAAGAGTCTTTCCTATCGTATGAAAAAGAGAAATCCTTGCGGAATTTCTCTTTGAAATAGTTTTTATTCTTGTTCTTCATCCTCTGCAAGAATTTTTATCTTACCTTGATTCAATTCTTCAACTGCGGCAGAAAGCGGTTTCTTATTGATATCTTCAATAAGGGGCTCCTCACCACCTATAATCTGTCTGGCTCTTTTTGAAGTTGCCATAACAATCGAATAACGGCTGTTTGCAATCTTAGCTTCATCTGGTTCTACGTCTTTATTTACTACTTGCAATAATTCTGTATAAGATGGATGTATCATCTTTTATTCTCCTTTCGAAAGTTCCTTTAACTCTCTCTTAATATTTTTTACAAACGCCTCATTCCTTGCGGGGACATTATGTGCTGTCATAACAATATTGTGCAGCTGTCTTGCGCAAGTTTCTAAGTTATCGTTCACAATCAAATAGTCATATTCCTCAATGCATTCTGCTTCTTCTACTGCTCTAAACAGACGTTTTTGGATGACCGCTGCGCTCTCTGTTCCTCTGCCGACCAGTCTGCGCTTTAACTCCGCTATTGTTGGTGGTGTTACAAATAAAAGTAAAGCATTACGATATTGCCGCTTAATCTTAAGCGCACCTTGAATTTCAATTTCTAAAATAACGTCCTTTCCTTTGGCAAGCATACTTTCAACATATTCTTTTGGCGTCCCATAGTAATTGTCGCAATATTTTGCATATTCAATTACTTGTTCATCCTTAATCTTTTGTTCAAAGGTTTCGGAATTAACAAAGAAATATTCTTTTCCGTCTTCCTCGCCAGGTCTTGGGTTCCTCGTTGTCATGGAAATACTTAACGCATAATTATCATAAAGTTCCATGAGTTTTTTTACTAAAGTTCCTTTGCCTGCACCGGAAAAACCGGATACAACCAACAGAATCCCCTGTCTCATGACAATATCCCTGCCTTCTATTCAATATTTTGAATTTGTTCTCTTATTTTTTCAATATCAGTTTTTAACTCAATACCTCTTGCTGATACTTCAATATCATTTGTCTTTGATAAAATAGTATTGGCCTCACGGTTCATTTCTTGCGCAATAAAATCAAGCTTGCGCCCAATGCTTTCTCCGCCCAGTAATGCCTCCTTTGTTGCTTCAACATGACTTTTTAATCTGACAAGTTCTTCATCAATACAAATTTTATCAGCATATATCGTCACTTCGGTAAGCAGTCTATTCTCATCTATCTTCGTATCTTCCAGTAATTCATTCACCTTTTCCTGTAAGCGTGCCTTATACTCTGAAATAATCTGCGGAGAACGTTCCTCAATATACTGTAAATGCAAAATCATACCATCTAATTTGCAAAGTAAATCGTCTTTTAAATTCTGTCCTTCTCTTACACGGCTTTCTACAAAATTTTCTAATGCACCACGAAGTGTTTTTTCTAAGAGCTTCCACAATTCTTCTTCATCAATGGTCTGCTCTTCCATTGTAAATACTTCCGGATATCTGGAAAGACTTGAAACTCTAATATCATCTTCTAATCCAAACTCCTGAACCATCTGCTTTAGATATCCATAATATTCTGCCGCAATATCTTTGTTGTACTTAATGCAGACATTATTCTCGGATACATCTTCATAAGTAATAAATATATCGACCTTACCCCGTTGAATATATTCTTTTAAAAGACTGCGGATTGATGCCTCGAAAAAATTCAGTTTTTTGGGCATTTTAATTGCAGCATCAAGATATCGGTGATTGACTGACTTAATCTCTATCGTAAATTTACGGTTTCCTTCTGCCATTTCCTGACGGCCAAAGCCTGTCATACTCTTAATCATTTCTTTCACCCGCGGTAACTTATGTTATCTCTTTCTACTTATAGCCTCCACTTAATCTTTTCTATAGCGGCAAACTTGTCATTATTATAGCGGATTTGTTTTTCCACGTCAAGTTTCGTAAACAAAGGATTTGATAAAATTTACTCTACTTTTTCTATCATAGAAATATCAGAATCAATCATCAAAGAATAGTTCGTATAATAGACTACAAACCCGGGTTTAGACGCCGCTGGTTTTTTAACATGCTTTTTTTCAACATAGTCTATTTCCACTTTATCCTGCTCTCTTCCCTTGGAGAAGTAGGCGGCCAATCTCCCCGCCTCCTCAAACGTTGCATCCGGCAGCTCTTTACCACTTGCTTTCACAATGACATGAGAACCAGGAATGCCTTTTGCATGAAACCACCAGTCGCCCCCATCAGCAAATTTAAATGTTAATTCTTCGTTTTGTAAATTATTTTTGCCAACATAAATATGAAAACCATCACTGCTAATATAATGATACGGCTTACTTGTAATTTTAGTTTTTTTATTGCCGCCTTTTCTTCTGATATAGCCGCTCTCAATTAATTCTTCTTTAATTTCTGTCAAATCCTCTTCCAGTAATGCCATATCAAGAGACAATAAAACACTTTCTAAATGCTCAACTTCTTCTTTTGTTTCTTCCGTCAATTTTAACAATGCTTCATACGTTCTTTTTAGCTTGCCATACTTATCAAAATATTTTTTGGCATTATCCATCGGTGTTAACTCTGCGTCTAATGGAATAGTTAGCTTTTCTCCGGTATAATAATTATCAACCTCCGTACTTTTGGCCCCTGCTTCTATCTGATAACCATACGTATGCAGCAGTTCTCCGTAGATTTTGAACTTATCCCGCTTTTTAGTATCATCAAGCTGTCTGCACTGCAAATCATACTTTTTCACATTACGCTCCAGTGCCGTCTGAATGACTCTTCGTAAATCAACTGATTTTTGTCTGATTCTTGTTATCGTACTTTTTTCACCATAATAAGCAGCCAAAACTTCTGAAACAGTATCAAAGCATTTAACTTGAATGAAAGAGGTGTCTTCATAAATTGCAAAAGGAAAGACACTATATTCAATTGGCTCTGCTTTTTCATTATAAAAAATTCTTGGTGAGAATTTCTTTTGCTTTATTAGCGTTATGCATTCATCATTAGCTTCCGCTAACTTCTTGCTTTCCTCTAAGTCTATTGAATGAACAGGCTTATCCGCATCGATTCCCGCCCGGTAGCAAATTTCCTGCGCAACAATCGGAGAAAATCCGGTTAAATTAGAATAAATGCTCTTAGACACCGGTAGATTTTTTTGTTTTATGATATTTAAAAAGGCATCCTTCGTAAAAGACTCCTTTAAAGCATTTTCTTTCTCTGTTGTTTCCGGAATAAAATAGGTTCTTCCCGGCAGAACTTCTCTTACACTGCTCACCATTGCAGATACATGCTTCATACTGTCAATAATTAATTGATTCTCATCATAGAAAATGATATTGCTATGTTTTCCCATTAGCTCAATTGCAAGAACCTTGCGGCAAACATCGCCCATTTCATTTAAATGTTCAATTTCTAAATTTACAATTCGTTCCAGTCCCGGCTGGGTTATGCCTACAATTCTCCCACTCTGTATATGTTTGCGGAGCAACATACAAAAATTAGGGGCGGTCATTGGACTCTTCTTATTTTCGTCCGTAAAGTATAAAAGCGGCAGTGATGCATCCGCACTCATAATTAATCGATACTGCGTACTATTATTTTTAATTGTCAGCAAAAGTTCATCTTTTTCCGGCTGTGCAATTTTATAAATTCTGCCATTCAATATTTTCTCTGTCATTTCTTGTACCAGACAAGAAATTGTAATTCCGTCAAATGCCATTTTCTCTTCTCCTACTTAAAAAGCGAGGACACTGCAAAAGCTCTTGCAAGCGTCCTCCTTATCTTTATTTCACTCTTAATAATATTCTATTATTTATTTGTCAGCCAATCATACATCTCAATATATTTTTTAGCCGATACATCCCAAGAAAAATCTGCTGTCATGCCTCTATCTACCATTTTGTTCCATTCTCTTTTGCGTTGATAGTAAACATATTTTGAATAACGTACTGTAGCTAACATCTCATGTGCATTGTAATTTTTAAAGCTAAAACCGGTGCCGGTACTCTCATATTCATTAAATGGCTCTACCGTATCTTTTAAGCCGCCGGTTTCCCTTACAATCGGAACGGTGCCATAGCGTAGTGACATAAGCTGGCTAAGTCCGCAAGGCTCAAATAAAGACGGCATTAGAAAGGCATCACAGGCAGCGTAGATTTTATGTGATAACGCTTCTGAATAAAACATATTGGCGGAAACCTTGTTATTGTATTTCCAGTCAAAATGACGAAACATGTTTTCATATCTTTCTTCACCGGTACCAAGAACTACGAACTGAATATCTTCCTGACATAACTCGTCCATTACATATGCAATTAAATCTAACCCCTTTTGATCTGTCAGTCTGGAAACAAGACCAATCATAAACTTCTTGTCGTTTTGTTCTAAGCCTAATTCTTCCTGTAAGTCTCTCTTATTCTTAATTTTTTCTTTTCTAAAATTTATTTGATTATAATGATATTTTATATATTTATCTGTCTCCGGATTAAACTCTCCATAGTCAATGCCATTTACAATTCCCCTTAGTGCATTGCTCCTGGCGGTAAGTAAACCATCGAGCCCTTCTCCATAAAATGATGTCTTAATCTCTTCCGCATATGTATCTGATACTGTCGTGATTGCATCAGCATACACAATTCCGCCTTTTAATAAATTAGCATCCTTATATGCCTCCAGCTTATCAGGTGTAAAGAAATAATCAGGAAGACCGGTAATCTCTTTTACCGTTTTTACATCCCATTTTCCTTGGAATTTTAAGTTATGTATTGTCATAACAGATTTAATCCCGCTAAAGAAATTACCATTGCCAAAACGTTCCCTTAAGTAAACCGGAATAAGAGCAGTCTGCCAGTCATGGCAATGAATTATGTCAGGTTTAAAGTCGATTAAAGGCAGGGCTGATAAGGCTGCTTTACAGAAAAAAGTAAATTTTTCAATTTCATCAAGTACATTTTCGCTATAAATTTTGAATCCGCTGAATAGGCGTTCGTTATCAATAAAGTAAAATGTAATCCCTTCTACCTTTGCTTCAAAAATACCCACATATTCCTGTTTCCAATGAAAATCCATATAAAAATGTGTTTTATATTCCATTAAGTCTTGAAATTCCTGTTTCATGCAGGTGTATTTAGGCAAGATTACCCTGACATCAAAATATTGCTTATCTATACACTTTGGCAAAGAACCAACAACATCTGCTAAGCCTCCTGTCTTAATAAATGGAACGCTCTCTGATGCAGCAAACAATATCTTCTTCATTCATAAGTCCTCCAATTTCTACATAGTTCCAAATTTATTCTTGCTAAAACCCTATGAAAATTATACTACAGAATAGAGGATTTTGAAAGTACCAATTTACCATTAGTTGCGATAAAGCAAACGTATTTTATCTGCAATCAAAGCTATAAATTCTGAATTCGTAGGTTTTCCTTTTCCGGTATTTATCGTATAACCAAAAAGTGCTTCTAAAGTTTCCATCTTTCCTCTGCTCCAAGCTACCTCAATGGCATGTCTGATTGCCGTTCTACACGACTGGGTGTTGTCGAAAACTTTTTAGCAATGGTCGGATATAAGATTTTAGTTATGGAATTGAGCATTTCAATATCTTCAACCGACATCATAATGGCTTCTCTTAAATATTGATAGCCTTTAATGTGAGCTGGAACACCAATCTCATGTATCATTTCCGTAACATCTCTTTCTAAATCCCTTTCTTTTTTCACCGGCTCTTTTTGTTCGGTCATAAAAATCTTTTGTTCCCTCGAAGTAGAAGGTACTGTTATCATAATTTGAAATTCCTTATCTTGTCTGATTAAATCCGTAAGCATTTTAAACATTCTTTCGTTATCCTGTGTTGACATTACGTTTAGTTGTTCCATTTTTTGTTTCTCCTCCAATTTCTTCAAACGCTTTTAAGAAAGTACTTTACCTTCGTTCTTTCTACTGCACTTGCTGTCATGGATTATAACAATATGGCGTTTTTTCATGCAAGTAGAATTTATCGCATCAAAACCATATTTTCGATAAAGACCCCGTATCCTTTACAAGCATCGTTAACAAATACATGTGTCACTGCACCTACTATCTTATCGTCTTGTATAATGGGCGCTCCACTCATTCCTTGTACAATTCCCCCTGTTAAATTTATCAATTTTTCGTCCGTGATTTTTAAGACAATTCCTCGATTACTGTTGTCGTTATCGTAATTAATTTCTGTTATTATGACATCATAAAGTTTGCTCTCACCGTCGATTTCACACAAAATTTTAGCATCTCCGGTATGGAGCTGCTGCTTGAGTCCGATTGGCATAGGTCCTATTTCACTGCTGATTTCGTCAATATTTTCTAAATTTCCATAAATACCAACATTTGTATTTTTAGATATTTCTCCAAGTCTATTCTCATTTTTAAAGTCAATAACCCCTGTTAATTCTCCCGGATTACCCTGCTCTCCTCTTCTTACTGCAACAATATCCGTCATATAAACACCGCCATTCTCCATCTCCATTAATGTGCTCGTATCTACATCATTGATTCCATGCCCCAAAGCGCCAAAGTTTCCATCTGTATCATAAAATGTTAAGGTTCCGATTCCCTGGGCACTATCACGAATCCACAATCCTATTTTATATGTGCTCTGATTATCTAGAACCGGCTTAATTTTTACTCTGAAAAGTTCTTCATTTCTCCTTAAAGTTATGATTAAATCTTCTCCTTCACAAGAGGATACTGCTTCAATTAATTGTTTTTTATTTTCTATTGCTTGATCATTAATTTTTAGAATATAATCACCATTTTTAATAATATTTTTAGACGGACTAATCGCCGTGCCATTTAATGTATTAATGCCTCCGATTCCAATGACTAAAACTCCATCTGTTTTCACATAAATACCAATTGGTTTGCCAACCGGATAAACTTGTATTTCATTTACTACTTCAAGACTCATTTCCTTTATTGGTATTAATCCAAAAAGCTTTAAATCTATTTTATAATTTTCTGTTTTATCGGCCCTAAAAACAAGCATATCAGTTGCTTTTGTTTCCATAATTACATTTTGGACATTAAATGCTTCGACTGCTTCTTTATCATTATTTGGATCTTTTACCCTGCTCACTTTAGCGGAAACAGGGAGGGCAAATTCTAAGGTCTCCTCCTTATAAACCGGCACTCGATAAGAATTAGGAATTTTACAATAAAAACCATAGTAATATAAATATACTAAGCTCATCAATGATACTGCTAAAGATAAGCATAAAAATATGCGATAATTTTTTAATTTTTTATGCACTATATTTTCTCCTTCCAAGCTTTATAAAGCAACAAAAAAATAAGTGCCGTAAATAATTTACGACACTTTTATTATGTGTTAATTTTCATTTTTTAATTAAGTATAGTTTTGTCTAATTTTCCAATTTATTGCATATTTATAGTTTCTTTACCTGTTTTGCGGTTTCTTTTAATTCTTTTGCATTTTCAAGTGCTTTTTTAGAAATTTCATCGCCCCCCAAAAGCCTCGCTAATTCATCATAAGTTTCCTTTTCCTTCAGCGGCCTGATTGTTGTCATTACTTTCTGCCCTTCTTTGCATTTTTCGATGGCAAAATGTGTATCCGCCATTGCTGCAATTTGCGGCAGATGAGTAATACAAAGCACCTGATGTTTTTTCCCTAATATACCTAGCTTTTCTGATACCTTCCAAGCAGTTCTGCCGCTGATGCCCGCATCAATTTCATCAAAAATAAGCGTTTCAGTCTTATCTTTTTCTGCCAGCACTGTCTTTAATGCCAGCATAACCCTCGAAAGCTCACCTCCGCTTGCAACCGATGAAAGCGGCTTTAACGGCTCACCCGGATTTAAACTGATTTGAAATGAAATTGCATCCATTCCTTCTATACCCGGCTCCGCTTTTGGTTCGACCATAATTTTAAAATTCACATCGGCAAAATTTAAGTCCAAAAGGGCTTGTTCTAATTCTTTCGATAAAGACTGTGCTTGCTTTTGTCTCATATCGGTTATTTTTTGACAGACGAAAAGAACTGCCTGCTCGGATTTTTCATACTCATGTAACAAGTTTTCCCGGTAACTGTCTAAATCCATTAATTTGTTGATTTCTTTTTCTTTATGATTGGCATAGGAAATTATTTCTTTAAAAGTATTCCCATATTTACTTTTTAAATAATTAATTACATTTAAACGTTCCGTAATTTGTGCATATTCTCTTTCATCAAAAGAGAAATTTCTAATATATTCTTCCAGCTTATAGGCGGCCTGTCTTAGCATATCTTCAATATTTATCATCTCTTCTAAAACAGTCTGCAATGCTTCATCATACTGGATAAGAGAATGAATTTCGCCAATCCCTTTACTGAATAAGGAGAGCGCACTCTCACCTTCGCTGCCATTCATCAGCTCATAGGTTTTTGAAACTCCTTCGGTAATTTTCCGTGCATTCGACATTTTATGATATGCCTGTTCTAACTCCTTATCTTCACCATCTTTTAATCCGGCATCTGTAATTTCCTGAAATTCAAACTGTGCCAGTGACAGCTCTTTTTCTTTATTAGAGCCATGTAAATTAAGTGACATAAGTTCCTGTTTTTGCTCCCGGTATGCAACGAGTTTCTCTTTTAACTGCTCCTTCAAAGCAAAGAGAGGCTGTCCGCAAAAGCTGTCAAGAATCTCTGCCTGTTTTTTCTCAAGCAAAAGAGATTGGTGTTCATGCTGTCCATGAATATCCAATAAAATTTCACCGATTTCCCTTAATGTTTTATTTGTGATTGTTTCTCCGTTCACCTTACAAACATTACGTGATGACAAAATTCGCCTTTGTAAAATAATCTGGTTATCATCAGGATATACATCCATTTCTTCCAAACGTTCCTTTTGACTTTTGCTTGTCACCGAAAACACCAGTTCAACAAATGCAAACTCCTCACCGGTTCTGATCATACTTTTATCTGCCTTTGCCCCCAAAGCCAGATTAATGGAACCTATTAATATTGACTTACCTGCTCCGGTTTCTCCGGTTAAAATATTAAGACCGGATTTAAACTCTACTTCTGCTTCATCAATTAAAGCTACATTTTTCACACGTAAACTTTCTAACATCTTATCTGCTTACCCCATCCTATCAATTACTACACAATTGTTTTTATTTTATCAATTAGGCGTTTTGCCTCTTCTGTCGTTCTAACAACTACCATCACCGTATCATCTCCGGCAATACTGCCAACAACTTCTTTCAAATTCATAGCATCAATTGCTGCCGCAACTGCCATCGCCATACCAGATACTGTTTTTAATATAATTAGATTTTGAGCCGCATCAATCGAAATAAAGCCGTCTCGAAGCACACGGATATACTTTTCACCTAAATGAGTCTCATCCTTGCGGATTAATACATACCGCTGCGCCCCTCCTGCTGCCGGTACCTTTGATAAGTGCAGTTCCCTAATATCCCTAGATACGGTTGCCTGTGTTACTTCAAATCCATTTTCTTCTAAAAGGCTTGCCAGCTCTTCCTGTGTTCCGACCGAATATTCCTCAATAATCTCAACAATTTTTTTAAGTCTTTTCTTTTTCATAAACTCCATCCTATTTCTTTATCAATCACTTATCTTGCGATGAAGTACTTCTAAAAAACTGTCCGAACTTAATCGAAGCAGTCTTGTCACCTTCGTCGATTTTGTTATAATGACACCGTCATCGGTTTCAAGCTGTCTACAGCTGTCACCATCAAAATACACTTCTGCTTTTTGTTTTTTCCCGCTCTTATCTCTGCCAATTCTTACTTCAATCTCTGCTTCCGGCGAAAGAATAATACTTCTCGTATTTAAAGTATGAGGACAAATCGGTGTAATTAGGATCAGCTTTGCCATAGGCTCAACAATCGGTCCTCCGGCTGACATATTGTAGCCTGTCGAACCGGTTGGTGTGGATATAATGACACCATCAGCATGATAGCTGCTTAAAAACTGCCCATTGACATATATGTCATATGTTACAATACGCATCGAACCGCTTCTTGTCAAGACAATGTCATTCAGTGCATGTACCTTTTGACGTTCTTTTTTTAAAAGCTTCATTGTACCTGACAGCATCATTCTTTCTTCCTGCTGCCAATTGTCAGTAATAAGCTGCATTAGAGCATCATCGAGATTCGATTTATCCACCTCTGCTAAAAATCCAAGCGTACCTAAATTAATGCCGATTAACGGTATATCTAAATAAAGTGTTTCCATCGCTGCCTGCAGCAATGTACCATCCCCTCCAAGGACAAGAATACATTCAACCGATTCAGGAATAAAAAGCGGATTGCGATTATCAGAAGATGACGGCATCCGTTCTACCCCCAATGTCATGTAGCTGCAATCTTTTCCATTCTCTTTTAGAAAATTACAAATATATTTTGTTATTTCAAATTCCGGATCCTTTGGCTGATTTGTCAGTACAAAAAAGTGATTCATTTTTCTTTTACCCCTGATATTAAGCTAATGCCTGATGAGCCATTTCTACCACATTTCGTGCTTCATCAAAAGCGTTATTAATTTTAACTTGATTTGTATTTTGAAGATGCAGTAAATATTCTATATTTCCTTCCGGTCCCTTAATTGGGGAATAAAGCAGTCCCAAAATTTGAAAACCAATTTCCTCACAAAAAGCGATGATTCGTTCTACGACTTCTAAATGTACCTTTTTATCGGTAACAACACCTTTTTTGCCAACCTTATCCCGTCCGGCTTCAAACTGCGGCTTAATTAAACAGACCATCTGCGCATTTTCCTTCAGAAGTGGTTTTGCCGCCGGTAAAATTTTGGTAAGAGAAATAAAAGAAAC
>CAYPIB010000051.1:0-20051 GCA_964410675.1 uncultured Roseburia sp. | reverse complement strand
TAATAACAACATAAGATGTTTTGAAATTGGTATACACCATCTCTACCCACTCTTGTCCGCAGATTAATAACAACATAAGATGTTTTGAAATCACACAAAGAATGTCTGCAGCTTATCGCAAATGCCGATTAATAACAACATAAGATGTTTTGAAATTTACGGGTGGATTCCAAACTTTCCAAGGGACTGTCCTGTATGGGGTCTTTTAGTGCAAACCGATTAATAACAACATAAGATGTTTTGAAATAGCGGCTTTACTGGTGCAAGTTTCTTCTCGACCGGATTAATAACAACATAAGATGTTTTGAAATAATGCACTCACCTGTTTAGTTAATGAATTGCTATAAGATTGATAACAACATAAGATGTTTTGAAATTAGCCACCTATTTCTTTGTTTCTATGTGCTGTCATTGATTAATAACAACATAAGATGTTTTGAAATATAACCGCTGCTGCCTTTCCTGTGCCCCTAGGATGATTAATAACAACATAGATGTTTTAAAAAGAATATCGAGAAAGGAAACATATAATAAAATGCATCAATATTGTGCAAAAATTACCAATTAATAGGTTGCTATATAGCCCCTCATATACTATAATTAAAGTAGGATAAAAGTTCTATGCAACGACATAAGGCTAGTTTAGCTGGAAAGGAGCATATTATGGCTATAGCGGGAATTAATGGAGTATCTAATAATTACGATAATATTGCAAGTGGGAAGAGAATTAATACTGCTGCAGATGATGCTGCGGGACTTGCTATTGCAAATAAAATGCAAAGAGAAAGCAACGGTTTTGATGTCGGAGCCTCTAATATTAAAGATGGTATTGGGGTTGCCAATATTAAAGATGGAGCCTTGGCCTCTATGCAGGAAAATCTGCAAAGAATTAGAGAGCTTAGCCTTAAAGCATCCAATAGTTTATATGGCGATTCTGAAAAGGAAATGATACAAGGTGAGGTTGATCAAATTCTTCAAGAAATTGAACGTAATGCAACAAATACCAATTTTAATGGCTTGAAGCTGCTGGATGGAAGTATGGCGGATATGAATATCGCTTCTAATCCTGATGGCACAGGCATGAAAATTCAAATGGAAAATGTTACATTAAAAGAACTTGGTCTTGATGGTTATAGCGTAACGGGCTCTATTGATATCAGTAAAATTGATGACGCAATGAAAAAAGTAAATACAGCCAGAAGCAATACCGGTGCCACTACTAATGCGATGGAGCATGCGTACAATAATAATAACGTTATGTCACTTGAGCTAACCGGAGCGAGAAGCAGAATAGAAGACCTTGATATGCCAAAAGCAATTTCTGAGCAGAAAAAGAATCAATTACTTCAGGACTATCAAATGGGAATGCTGAAGAAAAAGATGGCAAATGACTCAGGGATTTTAACAATATTTGGCGCTAATTAGAATATTAAATTGAAACAGTAATCAAAATATAGATATAGAATAACAGGCTTTCATAGAATTTTAGAAAATATTGCTAAATTCATTGGAAGCTTTTTATTTTATTATAAATCTGATATTATAAACGAAGGAAAGTAAAGGACTATTCAAATTCAGGCGGCACCTCTCATAATATGGCAAAAAGTGAGAGGTACTATTTTGAAAACTTTAATATAATTATATGAGGAGATACTAAATGGAATGGATTGAGCGGTTAAACGGTGCCATAAATTATATGGAAGATCATATACAAGAAGAAATAGATATGGATCAGGTGGCTAAAATTGCCTGTTGCGGTACTTATCATTTTCAGAGAATGTTTGCTTATATGGCAGATATTACGTTATCCGAGTACATTCGGCGCAGAAGAATGTCTCTAGCGGCCGTAGACTTGCAAAACGGTCATAAAGTGATAGACGTTTCGCTAAATTACGGGTATGATTCACCAACCGCATTTAATCGTGCATTTAAAAATGTACATGGTATTACACCTTCAGAAGCAAAAGAAGAGGGTATTACAATTAAGGCATATCCACCAATTAGTTTCCAAATATCAATTAAAGGAGACCGTGCAATGAATTATAGAATAGAAAAGAAAGAAGCTTTTCGTATCGTAGGAATGTCTGCACCACTAGAAAAGGAAATTGAAAAAAACTTTGAAATTGTACCAAAAATGTGGGATAAAGCTGCTTCTACAGGGACATTCGAGCAACTGCTCACCATTATGGATTCGGATCCAAAGGGACTTTTAGGCGTCAGTGCATGTAATGATTCAGAAAATTGGAAGTATTTTATTGCAGTTGCATCAAATCAAAAAGTTAGTGGTGAGTTAGAGGAGTTCTTAGTACCTGCTGCCACATGGGCAATTTTTACCGATGAAGGAACACATTTATCAATTCAAGAACTAGAAAAGAGAATTATTACAGAATGGATGCCAACATCAGGATATGAATATGGAAATGCTCCGGACATTGAAGTATACTTAAATCCGGATCCTCAAAACGCAAAATATGAAGTTTGGATACCGGTTATAAAAAAGGAAGGAAATTAATCGTATGGTACATTTAGTATACTGTGATAACGTGGGGAAAAAGGGCGGGAAAGTACTTGATAAAATTTTAGATGGGACAAAGACTATGATAATAAGGGGTGCGGCAGGAAGAAAAATACCGCATAGCCGAGTATTCAACGATGAAATATTATATTTTATGGAAAAAGGGACCGGAATTATTTCTGCAAAGGCAGTTGTATCTGATGTTCAAAATTATGTAAAGCTTACTGAGGAAGAGATTGCTAAAGTACTTTCTGACAATCAGGAAAAGCTTAATTTATCTGAAAAGCAAATAGAGCGCTGGCATAAAAAGTGTCTATGCCTGGTAGAGTTTAAAGATGTTCAGACAATTGAGCCGCTCAAATTTGACCATCAGGAAAATATGGATGATTGGTTGATTATTGAAAAGGTAGAAGACGTGGTAGTTGGGACAAGCATTCCTTATAATTATGAAAAATCAAGATTTTAATTAGAAATAAGAGAGAGAAAGACATTTTTGGGTAAATCAAAAAGATACCGAAAAATGTCTTTTTTCTATGTAGTCGTTTATTTATAAAAATCTTTAATCATTTTTGCAATGTACTCTGATTCATAATAATGGATATTGTGCCCGCAATTAAGGTTAATTAGTTGAACATGATTAGATTTTGATGCGAATTTTTTCTGAAAATTAATCCAGTTATTCTCACCAATTCCGCTGCCGTTTGAAACAAATAACAACATTGGAATATCTGGTATACCTAACTGCTCCACTAGCTTTGCATTTTCATTGACAAATTTACTTTCTGAAAGAATCTCTCGATTGAGTGTATTTTTGTAAACAAGATATTTGTGCTGTTTCATTTCATCGCTTGTCAGTTCCCTTTCACTTACAGGATTAACAAAGGGGAATCTATGTATTCCTGTTTTTGTAATAACACTTAAAATTTTAACACCTAAAAAGTTATTCGTATAAGGAGCATATGATTCTGGAACTGCCATATCCAAACCAATTATAGAAGCTATTTCATCAGGATAATGATGCGACCAATAGATTGCTTCTAAACCTGACATGGAATGAGGAATCAATATAAAGGGACCTTTTTCCCCGGCAAGCGATAATGCCTCCCGATTTTGTTCTACCATTGTTTCAACATCCCTTGGCAGTCCGCTTATTTCAGAATAACCATATCCGAATTTTTCGATGACGACAATACGAAACTCATCTGATAATTTTGAATATAATACCTTATAATCATAAACCGGAGCAGCAATACCGGAACCAGACATAAAAACTAAGGTTGGCATATCTGTATTCTCACCTTCGGCATAAACATGAAAATCATAACCATCAACATTTACTAATGTACCGTTTGGCTTAATTAATTTGCTTTCCTTTGTTAACATAATATAATGATAAACTGTGATAAAAATAAGAAGTAGTATTAAAAAAGAAAATACTCCTACTATACCTCTCCCTATTATTTTCTTTACTATTTTCATATTCCTCCCTTATTCGACGTGATGCTTCAATCGACATAGTTATAAATTATATTATAATACTATCTTAGCAACTAGACAATTATATTTATAAAAATTAAGCACTTTGTCACGTTATTGCCTTAAACTATGTCACTTTATCACTTTAAACTTGACATGCGTTTTTGCACATGATATTATCAAGCCATCATAATGTTTTAGGAGGATTACAAATGAATAGCAATAATCAAGGTGTCAGTTTCTTTTCGGGAGAACAGATTCCACTAGAGATGCACAAAGCACGAATGGTACAGCGTATTAATTTACGGCCGGTACGACAACGTTTGGAGGCAATTAAGGAAGCCGGCAGTAATACGTTTTTACTTCATAATGAGGATGTTTTCTTAGATATGCTGACTGACAGCGGCGTGAATGCTATGAGTGATGCACAGTATGCGGCGATGATGATGGCAGATGACAGCTATGCCGGGTCAAGAACCTACTTCCGTCTTCAGAAGGCGCTGGAGGACTTTTTTGGGACAAAGCATTTTCTGCCTGCTCATCAGGGACGGGCTTGTGAAAATATATTAGCAAATGCATTTATTACACCGGGTAAAGTGACCCTTATGAACTATCACTTTACAACGACCAAGTCACATATTACTCGTTTGGGTGGTATTGTAAAAGAGGTCATAGGTGACGAAGGGAATAAGGTTACAAGTGAGCATCCTTTCAAGGGAAATCTGGACATGAATAAGATCCGTGAGGCAGTTGACTGTGAAGGCGTAGAAAACATAGCGTTTATCCGCGTGGAGGCTGGAACGAACTTGATTGGCGGTCAGCCGGTATCCTTGGCAAATATGCGGGAAGTGTCTGCTTATTGTAAAGAGCAGGGAATTATGTCCGTATTAGATGCGAGTCTTTTAGCAGATAACTTATATTTTATTAAAGTAAGAGAAGAAGAATATTTTGAGCGCTCTCTTGCAGAAATCGTTCATGAAATCGGTTCTCTTTTTGATATTATCTATTTTTCAGGGCGTAAGCTAGGCTGTGCCCGCGGCGGTGGTATATGTACGAATAATGATACATATTTAACTCAGATGAGAGAATTCATACCTTTGTTTGAAGGGTTCCTTACATATGGCGGTATGTCTGTTAAGGAAATGGAAGCAATTGCAGTAGGTCTTGGGGAGACTTTGGATTTGGATGTTATTAGTCAAACACCACTATTTGTGAAAGCGCTCAGTGATGAATTACAGGCAAAAGGTGTTCCGGTAGTCACTCCAAGCGGCGGACTTGGCTGCCATATTGATGCTATGCGCTTTGTCAATCACATTCCACAGGAGCAATATCCGGCGGGTGCTCTTGCAGCAGCAATTTATTTAGTCGGAGGAATTCGCGGAATGGAACGTGGTACGCTTTCCGAACAGCGTAATCCGGATGGCTCGGAACATCTTTCAGAAATGGAGCTTGTTCGTCTTGCAGTACCAAAGCGGGTATATACATTATCACAAGTAAAATATGCAGCGGATAGAATTGGATGGCTCTATGAAAATAGACACCTGATTGGCGGATTAAAATTTGTGGATGAACCAACCGTTCTCAGGTTCTTCCTGGGCAGACTTAGTCCAACCAGCGACTGGCAGGAAAAGCTGGTTGCCAAATTCGAAGCAGATATGCCGAATGGCTTATAATAATTAGAATGAAATGACAGCTTAAATGGCTGTCATTTTTTAATTTTTATATTGGAGAATAATTGGAATATGGTTATAATGGTAAATAAGAGAAAGAGAGGTATCTAAATGAAAGTACATTACGACTATTTTTTAATGGATTTGGATGGTACGATAACAGATCCCAAAGAAGGGATTACGAAGTCGGTAGCTTACGCCTTAAAACAGTATGGAATCGAAACCGAGGATTTGGATTCTCTGTGCAAGTTTATCGGACCGCCGCTGGCACAGTCCTTTGAGCGTTTTTATGGTTTTTCAAAGGAGCAGAGCTTGGAGGCAGTGGAAAAATATAGAGAGTATTACAGACCAAGAGGCATATTTGAAAATTATTTATATGAGGGAATGGAACAGCTGTTACAGGCCGTGAAGGAGCGTGGCGGGAAGCTTGTGCTGGCAACTTCCAAGCCGGAGATTTTTGCAAAGCAGATTCTTGAATATTTCAAGATTGACCATTATTTTGACTTTGTTGCAGGAAGCAGTATGGATACGAGCAGATGTGAAAAGGGGCAGGTCATTGAATATGCGCTTAAGTCTGCGAATATACCGATAGAAAATGCTATTATGATTGGTGATAGAGAGCACGATGTCATTGGCGCGAAGGAAAATGCCTTGCCTTGCATCGGTGTTTTATTCGGCTATGGAAACAGGGAAGAGTTAGAGGCGGCTCATGCAGATTATATCGTAAAGGATGTTGATGAACTAAAAAAATTAGTACTGTCAATGTGTCGAGAATAAGGGAGTAGTTAATATGAACACAATTATAGAAACTAAGATGCTGACAAAGAGCTATGGTAAGGCACGGGGAATTATTGATGTTGATTTAAATGTGAATGAGGGGGAGATATTTGGATTTATCGGGCCAAATGGTGCCGGAAAATCTACAACCATCCGTACCCTTTTAGGACTTATTTATAAAACGAGTGGTGAAGCTAAAATTTTTGGTATGGACTGTGAAAAAGAAAGTCAAAAGATACTTGCCGATGTAGGTTACCTGCCAAGTGAAGTCTTTTATTATGATAAAATGAAGGCGATTGATCTGCTGAAATATTCTGCCAGTTTTTATAAAAAGGACTGCAGCAAACGAATAAATGAGCTTGCGGAAATTTTAGAGCTTGACTTACATAAAAAAATTGAAGATATGAGCTTAGGAAACAAAAAGAAGGTTGGTATTGTTCAAGGCTTACTTCACAGTCCAAAATTGATTATTTTAGATGAGCCAACAAGTGGTCTTGATCCGCTGATGCAGAAAACCTTCTTTGAAATTATAAAAGAAGAAAATAAGCGGGGAGCAACCGTGCTGTTTTCTTCACATATTTTAAGTGAGGTACAAAAAATTTGTGACAGAGTTGCTATTATAAAAGAGGGTAGAATTTTACAGACCCAAAAGATTAGTGAATTAACTCACAATACCTACAAAAAAGTTACCTTTACTACAAAAGAGAAGCTAAATCATTTCCATATATCCGGTGGAAATAAAATTGATGTGAATGACGTAACCGTCACTTTTGTATTTAAAGGAGATTGTAATATGCTTCTTGCTGAAATTGGAAAGTATTCTATTGTGGATGTGGAAATTACAGAGCCAACTTTGGAAGAAATATTTATGCACTACTATACCAATTAGGGGGAAAACAATATGAATGTCTATTTATTTGAAATAAAAGCTATGTTGAAATCCACAATCATATGGATTGTTTCCCTTCTTACCACTTTTTTTATATTTCTGATTGGCTTCTACCCGGTATTTGAAGATAGTGCAGAGGATATGAAGAAAATATTAGAAGGCTTTCCACCGGCTTTTGCAGATACATTTGGAATGAATGTTGTAGATATTTTTAACTATACCGGTTATTATACGTTCTGCTTTGAATACATAGCACTGGTTGGAGCGATTATGGCAATCGCCATTACGATTGCCTGCTTTGGACGAGAGAAAAGGTCTAAATGTGTAGATTTTTTTCTTACGAAACCGCTAAACAGAAAAAAAGTATATATTTATAAACTATTTTCCATGCTGACAGTCTTAGTAATTACTAATATTATTTGTGTGTCAATATCAATGATACTGTTTCACAAGCATAATATAAAGGAGAATGCCTTAGCAGCTTCGTTGGCACTATTTTTGACTCAGCTTGTTTTTGTCAGCTTAGGAATTTTGACAGTGACGTTTACCAAAAAAATTCGTTCTGTTTCTGGTGCCGCTGCATCATTTGGGTTTGGTGCATTTATTTGTTCGGCATTATCCAATATTATTGATGAAGAATGGATACAGTTTTTAGCTCCTTTCAAATATTTTAGCCCAGGAAGTCTTTTTGAACATGGAGATTTTGACAGCAAGTTAGTCTTGTGGGCAGCTTTTATTATAATAGCTGGTATGTCAGTATCATTTTTTGTATTTATTAAGAGTGATGCACATGCTGTATAAGGGGGAAATGTAATGAATATTTTAAAGCGCGAGCTAAAAAGCAATGCTAAGGTATTTATCTTTTGGGCACTCGGCTTGTTGTTTCTTTTGTCTGCTGGTATGACAAAGTATACAGGAATCAGCGAAGCCGGCGACATAGATTTAAATGTCATTATGGAACAGTTTCCGAAAATTATACTCGCTGTTTTTGGAATAGCAGGTCTTGATATGGGGACACTCGATGGATATTACGGGATTTTAGTTTACTATGTCTTTATTTGTGCTAGTATTTATGCGATATTTCTAGGAATCAATGCGGTATCACGTGAAGCAATTGATCGGACATATGAATTTATTTTTACGAAACCACGAAAGCATAGCTTTGTTTTAGCAATGAAGCTTTTATCTGGCTTCCTATGTTTGACGCTATTTAATTTATTAAATTTTTTGTTTTCCTTTGGTGCCATTTTATCTTTAAAGGAGAAAGAAAATATTTATACTACAGTAGGACTTTTTTGTGCTACAATCTATTTAGTATCAATTTTGTTTTTTTGTTTGGCAGCATTGGCAGCAGCTTGGAGCAAAAGTTCAGAAAAAGGTTCCATATATGGTAATTTTATATTCTTGGCGGCATTTATTATTGGTATTATTTCCGATATGTTTGAAAATAATAGTTTGATTAGAATGTTTTCACCATTTAAATACTTTCAAGCTTCGGATATTTTAAAACATCACATTAGTATATTTCATGTTATTCTTTGCTTGATACTAATTGTTTTTTCGTTAGCAGGGACATTTAAATTATTTGCCCATAAGGATTTAGCAGCAAAGTAAGGTTAATGTCAAAAATCATAACTGAATTAGTTGGAAAAAGGGTGTGGCTTAACTGCCATGCCCTTTTTGCGTCTTTAGCTAATAGTTTGATCTGCAATAGAAGCATAAAAAGATTTTGGTATTTCTGATAGCTTAGTAAGCATAGTTGAAATGTCAGGCTCATTTTTATATTTAAAATATGCATGAAACATTCCGTAAATTTGTGCAGTCAAAAAAACATTAACTTGTAAATCATCTTTATACTTTGGATAGCGTTCAAAAATAATTTTTTTTAATTCATATTCTAGTTTTTCTACTAATATATTCTTTCTTGATCCGGAAAAAATAATATTAAAAAGCTGTCCCTGGGACATAAAAGCAGATATTAATTCCGAAACACCATCTTGAATCAAATGAGTATTTTGACTTTGCAGCCCCTTTAGACAATTACTTATTAGTTCGTCTTCAAGTGTATCAGACAAATCATAAATATCCCGGTAATGAAGGTAAAAGGTAGCCTTATTAATGACTGCTGCCTCAGCTAACTCTTTTACCGTTATTTTATCCAATTCCTTTTTGGAGCGAAGCTGTATAAAGGCATTCATTATATTATTTCTTGTTCTTAAAACTCTTAAATCCATAGAAGACTCCTAACTAAATTGACGATTTACGACTATTGTTGCATATATTACTAATGTCAAAAAATGAGTATTGTTTATTTGCTTAAGTATATTATAATTGAATTCAGATAAATACACAACGGCAGTTGATTAAAATGAGGTGATATATATGGATATGTATGGATTTTATACCGGCAAAATATTTGATGCTTATGAATATTTAGGGGCACATATTACAAATGAAGGAGTAAGATTCCGCGTATTTGCCCCTAATGCTTTAAAGGTAAGTGTTATCGGAGAATTTAGCAGCTGGATGGAAGTGCCAATGGAAAGCTACTATGACGGCAATTTTTATGAAGCTATCATTGATAATGCGTATGAGGGCATGAAATACAAATACAGAATTTATGAAAATGGCGGAAAAATAATTGACCATTGTGATCCCTATGGGTATGGTATGGAATTGCGGCCTCACAATGCATCGATTATTAGAAATCTTAACCGATATGAATTTGCGGATCAGAAATGGATGAGGTCTAGAAACGATCACAAAAAGAAAGCGATGAATATATATGAGCTTCATTTAGGCTCATGGAAAACAAATTCCTTTCATCCGAACGGATGGTATACGTATGAGGAAATCGGCGAGCAGCTGATTCCTTATGTCAAGGAAAATGGATATAACTATATTGAGGTGATGCCAATCAGTGAATATCCGGCAGATGAGTCTTGGGGATACCAAGCAACAGGATTTTATAGTCCGACATCCCGATATGGTGATGCCCAATCTTTAATGAAATTAATTGATGCATGCCATCAAAACGGCATCGGTGTCATATTGGATTTTGTGCCGGTACATTTTGCTGTAGATGACTATGCACTTGCTAACTTTGATGGGGTTCCGCTTTATGAATACCCACATAGAGATGTGGGAGACAATGAATGGGGAAGTAAAAACTTTGCTCATTCAAGAGGCGAGGTGCGGAGTTTCTTACAGTCGGCGGCTAACTACTGGCTGACCGAATTTCATTTTGACGGACTTCGGATGGATGCAATCAGCAATATGCTTTATTGGCAGGGAGATCCGAAAAGAGGCGTAAATGGAAATGCGGTAGAATTTTTGAAGGTAATGAACGAGGGTATAAAGGAACGGCATCCGACGGCTATTTTATTGGCGGAGGATTCTACCTCTTATTTGAATATTACTAAAAAAGTCGCAGAAGACGGTCTTGGTTTTGATTATAAATGGGATATGGGATGGATGAACGATACACTGGAGTTTTTTAAGAAACCACCCGGTGATAGAAAGAAAGATTATCATAAACTTACTTTTTCTATGATGTATTTCTATGATGAAAGCTTCCTGCTGCCACTTTCACACGATGAGGTTGTTCATGGTAAAGAAACAATTGTTCAAAAGATGAACGGAAGCTACGAAGAGAAGTTTGCCCAGGCCAGAGCACTCTATATGTATATGTATGCGCATCCTGGTAAAAAGCTGAATTTTATGGGAAATGAAATCGGGCAGCTGCGTGAGTGGGATGAAAAAAGAGAACAGGATTGGGAGATTACAAAGTTTCCCATTCATGATGCCTTTCATAAGTTTATGATAGAGCTGAATCATGTTTATTTAAAAAATCCGGCGCTTTTTGAACAGGATTATGATAAAGATGGTTTTAAATGGATCGATTGCAATTTAACAGATCAATGTGTGTATTCGTTTATTAGAAAATCACAAAAACAGAAGATTGCAGTTGTTTTAAACTTTTCAAATGAAATACATAAACATTTTCCGGTTAGGCTTCTAAATGTAACCAAGGCAAGCTTGATTTTAGATAGCAGCTGGAAGCAGTTTGGCGGGAATACAGAAAAAGAAGAAAAGGTTTTAGTTGGTGAAGGAATTTTAATGACTGATTTAGCACCATATTCAGGAAAGTTTTACGTTGTTTCATAAGATACAATAAAATAATAATAAGTAAAGGTACAGATCATGAAAAAAACAATAAATGAATCAATATTTTATCATATCTACCCACTGGGATTAACAGGAGCACCAAGATATAATGAGGGGGAGAAAACGGCTGGAAGCAGGATTCTGCAAATTATAGATTGGATACCGCATTTAAAGGACATGGGTATTAATGCTATTTATTTCGGACCGATTTTTCAATCGATTGCACACGGGTATGATACATCTAATTATTATGAGACCGATTCAAGACTTGGTTCCAAAGAGGATTTTAAGTTATTATTTCAAAAGCTCCATGAAAATAACATTAGTGTCATATTGGACGGTGTATTTAATCACGCAGGCAGAGGGTTTTGGGCATTTAATGACTTACAGCTTAATCTTGGGCAGTCAAAGTATAAGGACTGGTTTAGTAATGTGAATTTTTCTTATCATAGTCCTGCAGGAGATAAGTTTTCATATGATATGTGGGAAGGAAATGCAGATTTAGTCAAATTAAATTTAAAGAATGACGATGTTGTCAATCATCTGCTTGATGCAGTCGGTATGTGGATAGAGGAGTTAGGTATTGATGGGCTCCGCCTTGATGCGGCTGATTGTGTAGATATTGATTTTTTTAAAAAGCTGCGCCGGTTTACGAAAGAGAAACGAAGCGATTTTTGGTTGATGGGTGAGATTATTCATGGTGATTACAGGAAATGGGCCAATGAAGAAGTGTTAGATTCCGTCACCAATTATGAATGCTGGAAAGGGATTTATTCAAGTCATAATGATAAAAATTACTTTGAAATTGCGTATGCCTTAAAGCGCCAGTTTGGAGAGGGCGGAATTTATAAGCACTTATGCCTGTATAATTTTTTAGATAATCATGATGTGAACCGGATTGCCAGTCTGCTAAAGAATACACAGCATTTAAAGAATGTGTATACAATGATGTTTACGATACCGGGAGTGCCATCCATCTACTATGGCAGTGAATGGGGGATGGCAGGCAAAAAGACGAGTGGAGCGGATGCGGATTTACCGGTTAGACAACCAATTCAACTGTCAGATATGGAGCATGCGGATAAAGAACTTATAGAGCATATTAAAATGCTTGCACAAATCCGTCAGTCATCAAAGGCTTTGCAGTATGGCAGCTATGATGAGGTGATGGTTACCAATGAGCAATTTGCCTTTGCCAGAAAGTACGGTTCTGAAGTTAAAGTGATTGTTTTTAATTGTTCAGAAGAGAAAAGTCAGGTTGGATTCCATTATGCGGGAAAATCATACCAGTTTGAACTAAAACCGCATTCTTCTAAAATTGTATAATATATAAAAATTTAAATATAGTAACAGCCCATTCCCTCGGCAGCCTGCTTGCCATGCTAAGTTATGTGAGAAAATTGATTTTCATTGAAAATAATGATGAAATATAGTAGAATTATTAGCAAAATAGGTAATAAATAGTAAATTTTGTGAACAAGTTTTTTGAGGGAGAAAATAATTATGGGAAGGAAAAAAAGCACAGAAACGTTGCCGGAAAAATGGACATTACAAACAATACTATTTTCTATATGGTTTGTAGGTTCTATGGTAGGAATTGTTTATTTTATGTTAGTGCAAATGAATATTATAATTTGCATGATGTTAATGGGGAACTTATTTTTTGGGTGCGGAATTAGAATTATAATTGATAAATATAAAAAGAAAGAAAAGGATATAGGACCTTTTGTTTTTATGTTTGTAGGCAGTATTTTAATAATAGGCGGTGGGTTTATTTTATGGGGGACAGATAAATCTGTAGAAATGGTAATTTTTTTAGTTCCGGTTTTTATATGCAGTTTATTTATATTAATAGGGTTGTTTTTTGCTTTAAATGTTTTTATAAACAATCATGCTTGTAAAAAACGCTGTACAGAAAGAATTCAGGTAAGACGCAGTAAAATAAAAATAGTGGATGCTGAAGAGGATTTAGTAAATCCGGAAACCAATTTTTTGCCGGTATATTCTTATACTTATAAGGGGAGGAGGTATAAAACAGATATAAGTGATTTCAGTTCGGAGTCGGATGATTTGCCGTATATTTTTATCAATCCCGATAAACCGAAAGAGTATTATAAAAATGGACATTTGGAAGCATTGTGGATTTATATAGTGGGTGGCATAACGATAGCTATTGGTATTGTTATCATATGTTTTTATATAAAAGGCACTATATAAATTTTACAATCCACTAATATAATTATTAAGATTAATACAGAGCCACAGTCTTTCACCATGGCTCTGTATTATAATTTTACTCTATTTTGTTTTTTCATTTTATACATTTTTTGATCGGCCATATCTATAATCTCTTGAGGAGTATATGTTTGGCTTCCGTCTACAGATATGGTTCCATAGCTGAGTGCCATAGGATATGATCTTTGCGACTTACTTATTTTACGAAGGCTTTGATTTACCTGTCCCATTCTGGCCTCGGCAAATTCCAAAGTGCAGTTTTTAAGAATGATAACAAATTCATCACCGCCAAAACGACAGATACGGCTATTCTGTTGAAACGAGGTTCCTAAAACCTTGGCTACTGTTTTAATATACTCATCACCGTCCGGATGGCCTAAGTTATCATTGACATACTTTAAATTATCAAGGTCGACAAAGCAAACAACAAAGGAATTTTTTTCGGCAATGTTTTTCTCTAATATTTTCATTAAATAATGTCTGTTATATAAACCGGTAAGAGCATCTGAATATGCCATTTCACGAAATTGTGATTCTGTTTTCTTTCTTTCCGTCACATCTAATACTAAATATATATTGGCAGGCTGTGCATGCCATTTAATTGAAAAAGATTGAATTTTTAAGTAAAATTTCTCTGCTAATGGATACTCTGTTTCAAGTTCTGCTTCCCAATAGCGGTTTTTACTTTTTTGTTTGCATTCTATTAGGTGCTTTGACAGCAATGCATAAAGTTCGGGGTTTTTATACGACAAATCTATTGCAGCCTTATTACGGAATAAATTTTCATTGGTATTATTTTCAAAAACAAGTATGCTGTCAGTAATCGAATCAGTGATGCTTGTTAAAAGCTCAACGGATTCTTCCATAATACGAGAAAATTCTTCTGCTTTTACGGCGTCCTCTTTTAGACAAAGCTCCCGATATTTCAACTGTTCTGTCATGAGATTAAAGGCTTCTGAAAATTCTCCTAAAAATGCGACCTTCTGGCTATAATCTCCTTTAGCAACCTGCTTGCTTTGCCAAGTAAGATGAGATAAATTAGATCGTAATTGCTTCAGTGAATCACAAATGGGATTATCTGGTGAAGGGTCTGCAACTATTAAATCACCCGCAGCGATTGATTTTGCAAAGGTGCGGGCTTCCGACATCCACTTTCCTAAGAGGTTCATCCCTTGACCTAAGTCTTTAAAATCGTCTGAAAGTAATTCTAAATCCAGTTCCTTGCAATCCGACGAAAATAGAATATCCCGCAAATACTGAAACAGAATTTCTGAATTCTTATCCGACATAATTTATTCCTCCGATATAGCAGAACTATTTATTTTTGCATCGAAACGGCACGCCCTAGCTCCGGTCGCCCAACAATCAACTTCAATCACATCATAACTTTTTTTAGTGTATTCTTTTAATATACCAGCAATAAATCCCTCATCATAATTGCACACAGTCTCATGTGTGACAGGAAGTCCAGAGCAATCTAAGTCTTCACTTATAGTCAAAACGGCATGTCCGGTTTCGGGATCAAAGGACTCCATTCTTAAGATTCCTATTTTTAAATTTTCTAAAAGGTTTTGAAAGTCTGATAAAAAAGTATCAAAATCAACGGATAAATCTAAATAATTGATGGCTAATTCCCGTCCGGATTTTTCACCGGCCATACGGAAAATTTCTACCATCTTTTCTTTTCCGTACAGTTCGATGAGTGAATCCCGCATAGTATACTCGAAAAGACGATATACAAAAACAGGCATTTCCTCACCTAAGTTACTGCGGCCTTCCTTAATGTTAAGCAAATTTTGAATAAAATTATTAGCTTTTGTGTCATTCTCTACTGTCGAATTAGTTTTTGAAAGAAAAATATTAGACATATTTTAGCCTCCCTTGCTTCTTCGTTAAGTTCTTTCGTTATTGTCATTTATTAATATATAATAGCATTTTTTCATAGAGGAAACAATTAATTTTAAATAAACATTTTAAGATATTTAAATGCACGGTTTTACATGACAACAAACAGTTCCCTATAAATTTAATATAGAATTTTGCTCGGTATTAAGGTATAATCAGTAGGAAATAACACTCTGACCCTAATTAAGGAGGATATTCATGAGTTCAAAATTATTATTGTCAACACCCTGTCAGGATGGATTTCGCATGCCGGCAGAATTTGAACCCCAAAAAGCAGTATGGATGATTTTTGCCTCAAATGGTGCAACTTGGTATAATGGCTGCATTCCGGCGCAGCGTGCGCAGGTTGAGATTGTAAAAGCAATTAATGAGGCAGGTACCCCTGTTTGTATGGGGGTAGCTGCCTCTATGTGGTTTCAGGCGGAGGCATTACTTGAAGGGCTTGATGTAACATTATACGAAATGACATCTGATGACAATTGGATTCGTGATACCGGTGCGATTTGCGTTAAAAATCATAAAACCGCGGAAGTGCGCGGTGTTGATTTTAAGTTTAATGCCTATGGAGGGGACAAACATGGTGCCAGCCTTTTATATGCAATTGATGACATCATTGCAAGAAAAATGCTTCAGGCCGAAAGGCTTGACCGTTACCGGACACCATTTATTTTAGAAGGAGGCTCTCTCACAACGGATGGAGAAGGCACAGCTATTGTTACAGAATCATGCCTTTTAAATGAAAATCGGAATCCAGAACTGACGAAAGAAGAAATTGAAGAAAATTTAAAGATTTATCTTGGATTAAAAAAAATTATTTGGTTAAAGAGCGGCATAGATACAGAGGAAGGAGAAACGGATGGACATGTAGATGATGTATGCGCGTATATTGCTCCCGG
The DNA here is from genome assembly GCA_964410675.1 of uncultured Roseburia sp. Taxonomy (GTDB): domain Bacteria; phylum Bacillota; class Clostridia; order Lachnospirales; family Lachnospiraceae; genus RGIG3040. The sequence continues at coordinate 3,521 of CAYPIB010000051.1, read as the reverse complement.
GGAGGTCATTATTTGCTATACAGAGGATCAAGAGAATCCGTACTATGAAGTGTTAAAGGATTGCTATGAGACACTTTGTGAAGCCGTTGATGCAAAGGGCAGAAGATTAAAGGTGCATAAGTTAGTTGCGGCTAATCCTTTTGTTTTTACAAAGGAAGAAGCAGACAATCTTTTAGCAACACAAGGGATTGGACAGGAAGAGGATGGCCATTGGAGAAATGAAGGGGAGCCTGCTGTTCCCAGCTATGCGAATTTTTTGATTACAAATGGAAGTATTATTTTTCCGATATATGGACTTGAAACAGATGCTCAGGCGCTTGCAGAAATTGAGAGCATTGTAGAAGGACGCTTTATGATACGTCCGGTCAATGCACACAATCTCGCACTGGGCGGCGGTTCGATTCATTGCTTGACACAACAAGTTCCACGATAAAATAGAATAATTAAAATGTAAATAGTAATAATAGGATTGGAGGATAATATATGCGAAAGGTAGTCGTTGCAGCAACACAGATGAGATGCACATTCAATATAGATGATAATATAAAAAAGGCAGAAAAATTAGTACGAGAAGCAGCAGAAAAGGGTGCTGATATTGTTCTTTTACAGGAATTATTTGAGAGTCTTTATTTCTGTCAAAAGGAAAAGGAAGAATACTTTGCACTAGCCGCTGCAAAGGAAAACAGTAAAGTGCTTAAGCATTTTAGCCAAATTGCGAAGGAGCTTAAAATTGTGCTGCCAATAAGTTTCTTTGAAAAAGCCGGTAATGTATATTTCAATTCGCTGGCAGTTATTGATGCAGATGGAACGATACTTGAGACGTATCGTAAAACACACATTCCGGATGGACCATGCTATGAAGAAAAATTTTATTTTTCGCCGGGGGATACCGGATTTCAAGTATGGGATACATGCTATGGCCGGATTGGCGTAGGAATCTGCTGGGATCAATGGTTTCCGGAAGCTGCAAGGGTTATGGCTTTAAAGGGGGCGGAGCTGTTATTTTATCCGACTGCTATTGGTTCTGAGCCAGATTCAGATATTGACAGCAGACCGCACTGGCAGCGTTGTATGGAGGGACATGCGGCGTGTAATATGATTCCTGTCATTGCGTCAAACCGAATTGGCGTAGAGAAGGATGATGAGAGTGAATTAACGTTTTATGGTTCCTCTTTTATTACGGATGCAACCGGGGAAGTACTTGTGCAGGCAGACCGTGAAAGTGAGTCAGTGCTAACGGTAGAATTTGATTTGGATGAATTAGAAGTGTTCCGTTCTACATGGGGATTATACAGGGATAGAAGACCATCTATGTATGAAGGAATATTGCATAAAACGTTATAGTAACGCAGGAATAAAATGTTTTTAGAAAAATTTTACAATATTTTCATTGTACCATTTAATGTGCTTTGCTATAATAAGTAAGGTTCTAATATTATAATAGAATTAGGAAAGGAGAGGTTATTTGAAGCGAAATGAACAACTTATGGAAAAGGTGGTTGAGTCTGTAGCAGCAGTTTTACCAATTACGCTGATTGTTTTAGCGTTAAGTGTGACAATTGCCCCGCTGTCTACAGGAACGTTAATTTTATTTTTATTTGGGGCATTGCTATTGGTTTTGGGAATGGGTTTTTTTACCCTTGGTGCCGATATGTCTATGATTCCGATGGGAGAAGGCATGGGGGCACAGATGAGTAAGGCTAAGAATATTATTATTCCGCTTATTGCGTGTTTTGTCTTGGGGCTTCTTGTTACAATTGCTGAGCCCGATTTGCAGGTACTGGCTAAACAGGTTCCGGCTGTTCCGGATTTGATTTTGATTTTTACGGTTGCAATAGGAGTAGGTATACTTCTAGTCGCAGCAGAGCTGCGTATGCTATTAAAAATTCCATTATCGTATACATTCTTATTTTTTTATGTCATTGTATTTCTATTAGTATTTCTAACACCAGATAATTTTATTGCAGTTTCCTTTGATTCTGGCGGTGTAACAACTGGTCCAATTACAGTTCCATTTATTATGGCGTTTGGTATAGGTATGGCTTCTGTCAGGAGTGATAAAAATTCTAGTGCAGACAGCTTTGGTCTTATTGGATTTTCCAGTATTGGTCCGATTTTATCGGTATTAATTTTGGGAATGTTTTATAAACCATCCAATTCTTCGTATGCGGCAACTGAGATTGCCAATATTGTAACGACTAAAGATGCAGCGGTGGAATTTCTTCGTGCATTTCCGGTTTTTGCTAAAGAAGTTGCAATTGCAATTTTACCGATTGTTGTTATCTTTATTATTTTCCAATTAATCACGAAAAGATTCCACGGAACACAAATTCTTCGAATTATATCGGGATTTATTTATACTTATATCGGTCTTGTTTTATTTCTTACAGGTGTAAATGTAGGATTTATGCCGGCGGGGCAGTTGATTGGAGCAGCACTCGCGGGCGGTAGTATGAAGTGGATGCTTGTGCCGATTGGAATGCTGATTGGTTACTTTATTGTAAAAGCAGAGCCGGCAGTACAAGTGTTAAAAAAACAGGTAGAGGAAATTTCCAATGGCTCAATTACGCAAAAGACAATTGGACTTAGCTTATCCATCAGTATTGCCTTATCGGTAGGACTTGCTATGCTGCGTATTTTACTTGGTATTCCAATTTTGTATTTTTTAATTCCGGGATATTTAATTGCACTTGTAATGACTTTCTTTGTACCACAGTTATTTACAGGGATTGCATTTGACTCCGGCGGTGTTGCAAGCGGTCCGATGACAGCGACATTTTTGCTTCCGTTTGCAATGGGTGCATGTGAAGCAGTAGGCGGTAATATACTGACAGATGCGTTTGGAATTGTAGCAATGGTTGCGATGACGCCGCTTGTAACTATACAGCTTCTTGGTCTTGCGGCGAATATCAAAAAACATATGGATCAAAAGAAGCGCATTGCAGTTATGGCTGAACTGGAAGATAACATAGTATTTTTTGATGCACAGTAAGGGAGGTGACTTGTATGAACGAAGAAAATCAAGGCGTTTGGCTGATGATATCCATTGTGGAAAACGGCGGCGGCAGCAGCCTTTCGGATTATTACCAGCAAAACGGCGTATTCTGTCACTTTCAATGTAGAGGGCATGGAACGGCATCATCAGAGCTTTTAGACATATTAGGTGTTGGAAGTACTGAACGTGATATACTAATAAGCATGGGTGCAAAAATAGATGTAGAAAATCTTATTATGAGAATAAGGGATGAGGACTTAAGTGATTTTGAAGCCGGAAAAGGAATTGTGTGCACGATGCCTTTAACAGGTCTGAATCAAATTGTAACAGCAGCTATTTTGAACAATTCATCAGGTGAAATAATGGAAGGAGTTATGCATATGGAGAAGGCTGATCACAGTCTGCTGCTCATTATTGTAAATCAAGGACATACGGATGATGTTATGAATACAGCAAGAGGAGCCGGTGCAAGGGGCGGGACTGTTATTCGGTCCAGATGGGCAGGAAGCGAAAAAATTACAAATTA
>CAYPIB010000050.1:0-21474 GCA_964410675.1 uncultured Roseburia sp. | reverse complement strand
AATGCATGATGGGAAAGCGCTGCAGTCAGGTACCAGCCACAACTTTGGTGATGGTTTTGCCAAGGCTTTTGAAATTCAGTATACCGATAAAGATAATAAATTACAGTATGTTCACCAGACATCATGGGGCGTTTCTACGCGTATGATCGGCGGGCTTATTATGGTACATGGTGATAATTCCGGTTTAGTGCTTCCACCAAAGGTTGCACCAACGCAAGTAATGATTATTCCGATTATGCAGAAAAAAGAAGGTGTTTTAGAAAAGGCTGCCGAGCTGAAAGATAGACTTGCTTCTTCATTCCGGGTAAAAGTAGATGATACGGATAAGAGTCCGGGATGGAAGTTTTCGGAGCAGGAAATGCGTGGTATTCCGGTACGAGTGGAAATTGGACCAAAGGATATTGAAGCAAATAAATGTATTTTGGTACGTCGTGATACAAGAGAGAAAATGGAAGTTTCCCTTGATGAACTGGAAGGTAAGATTGCTGACGTATTGGAAAAAATGCAGGCAGAAATGCTGGAGCGTGCAAGAAACCATCGGGATACACACACATATTCAGCAAAAGATTGGGAAGAGTTCCAGAAGACAGTTGAGGAAAAACCGGGCTTTATAAAGGCTATGTGGTGCGGTGAGCAGGAATGTGAAGATAAGATTAAAGAAGTAACTGGTGCGACAAGCCGTTGTATGCCTTTTGAACAGGAAACAATTTCTGATCAATGTATTTGTTGTGGAAAACCTGCAAATAAAATGGTTTATTGGGGAAGATCCTATTAAATCGTAAAATGGATAAATAAAAACCGGAGAGAAATAGAAAGAACGGCTGAAATGTCGGCAGTCTTTTATATTTTGCTCCGGTTTTTATTATGGTTTAATCAGGGTGCCTGAAAAACAGGATAAGACGGTGGGTAAAAGGAAAAACGCCAAAACAATAGTATCATTGCAATAAGATATACAATGCTTAAATAATAAAAGAAATTACCGATTTTTTCATTTTCAGTCATAACGCCATGAAAGAGTCCCCAAATAATACCAATGATAAGCAAAACTAAATCCACCCACAATCCCTGGAGCAGGAAGCCTTCCTTCAGGCCGTAATATCCAAATAATACAATGGACTGGCTTAGTATTACAGAAATTGTGCTCATCACAATTCTCTTTTTTATCGGTATTGATTTAATGTAGCTGCACCAGGGACAGAGCACGACGATTAAAACAGGATAAAATGCAAGCTTTAAGTGCTCCCATATACTTTCATTGACCGGAAGCAAAAAAGCAAGAAATTTAGGTTTGCCTAAAAACTCATAGGCAGAATGTTGTATCCAAGCAATCATAAAGCATATTATTGTTCCCCATATAATAAAGGTACATTGTTTGCGATAGTGTTTCATATATTCTCCTTTATATTTTAAAGCTATTCTATTCTTTATTATTCTATAAATACTTCAAAATATTTATTTAATAAAAAAGAAATATTACAATTACAGACAAAAAATTACAAATAACGACATTGGTGTTGTATTAAGTCTGGAGTTTGATATAATAAATAGCTGTAATGAAATGAATTAATAAGATTATTGTCACTAATCAAGGATTTAATATGGAGTAATAAAATGAAAAAATTTAAAGTAATTATATGTGATGATGAACCCATTTTTTGTGCCGGTTTAGAAAAGTTAGTCAAAGAATATTTCGAGGAAAATAATATCAATTTTACAATCAAGAAATGTCTTTCAGGTGCGGAGTGTATCGAAAATATTGAGGATTGTAATCTATTATTTTTAGATATTGAAATGCCAAAGATGGATGGGATTGAAGTTAAGGAACGAATTACACAAATTAACAAAAAAATAGCAATTGTTTATGTAACAAACTATACCGGAAGAATGATAGAAGCATTCAGTCCGCAAGTATTTTCCTTTATCAAGAAACCCGCAGAAAAAGAACAGATATTTCATGTGCTTAGTACTGTGATTCAAGATAGAAAGAATAGACATTTAGTTGAAATTCTAACGTTGCAAAATCAATTGAAATATTTATTTGTTGACCAAATTCTGTATATTAAGGCAGAGCACCAGTATACAAATATAGTCACCAAAACGGATAACTATATTGTGAGAAAATGTATGCATGAGTGGTATCAAGAATTAGAAAAGTATGATTTTTGTCAAATTCATAAATCTATACTTGTAAATCTTGGATTTGTTCACAAAATTGATACTGCAATTACGTTAGAAAACGGTGAGGTGCTGCAAATTGCAATTAGAAGAATGACTGAAACCAAGAAGGTGTACGGTCAATATGTAAAAAGGATGGCTCGGAGGAAAATATGCTGATACGGTGCTTGTGTGAGATTCTTTATATTGCACAAGTACTAATCGGAATGAAATATTTGTTTCAACAAAATTTAACGAATAAAAGATGGAGATATGTCGTCTCTTGCTTTATTTTGGTTGCAGCAAAGGCATATTTAGTTATGCCGGGGCAGACATTACCAGAACCGCCAATTATATACTTGCTTGAAACTTTGACAATTCTATTTTTAGTCAAAGGAAAAATTATTAGGCGATGGTGTTTATATTTAGTTATTGATACAATATTTGCCGCGTTTCAAATACTATTTATGTATATAATGTTTTTATTTACAAATAAATCATTTAGAACTATGGAATCAAGTTGGGAAATAGATTTTTATGGTGGCATTATAATTATTATATTAATGCTTATTTTCAGAAGATTTATGAAAAAATATGCTCATTTCTTAAAATTTATTACTTGGTATCAAATGTTAATAATTTTTATAGGTGGAGTGTTGTTGCTTCTAATGACGATTCAAATCGAACGCAGCTATTTAAGAAGTTCTCCTGATGAATGGAACAGCTTTTGGAATCAAAGCTTTTTAATGTTTATTTTAGGATTTGGACTATTATTTTTTGTAGGAGCATTTTTATTTGTTTTAATTGATAATTCAAGGAAATATTACCTGAGAGAAAATGAGTTAAAAGATGAATTTTTAGAAATGCAGGCACAGTATTATCAAATGTTGTCTTATAAAGATCATGAAATTAAAAAGTTTCGACATGATATGAAAAATCATTATTATTGTATGGAAAGTTTATTGCATAATCAAAATTATGAAGAATTAGAAAAATATTTAGAATCATTTGGGGTACAACTTTTAAAAATTGTTGACAGACCTTTTGAAAGCGGCAATGATTTAGTAAATGCCATTTTAACAGAAATAGCAGTTAGGGAAAAAGAACAAGGAATAGAAATTTTATTAAAAGGTTCACTTGTTAAGGAGTTGACTATAGATACACCAGATTTATGTTCCTTATTCTATAATTTAGTATCAAATGCTGTAGAAGCATGTGAAAGATACATTGGAGTTAGTAAAAAAGAGGTTATATTGGAGTTGAAATATTACAAAGAAAATTTAATTATTAGTATTTCAAATCCTGTCAGTGAGCCAGTCAATATCCAGAAGCTTGGGAAAGGTACTAGTAAAAAGGATAAGGAAAATCATGGATATGGGATGCAGAATATTTTTGATATAGTTAAAAATTACAATGGAACTATTGAATTTTCTAATCTAGAGGGACAATTTATAATTGAAATAATATTAAATGGTGCGGTAATGAATTACCGTTAGTAATATATTAAGACCGTTAGGAACATTCTGTTTGAAGAGATGAAAAGAAATATGTAATATTATTGTAAAAGGAGGTAGGTAATATGAGCACTTTTACAATATTTCATATGTTTTATTATGTATTTCCATGGGTGAAGTAAAAGTATTTGGGGGTTAAATAGGCTGTCTTGCCGGACAGCCTATTTTCATTTATATAAACATTAAGTTGCAGCTAAAATAAATTTATTAATGACAGTTACAAGACCATTCTCATCGTTTGACTTTGTAATAAAATCAGCGGCAGCCTTTACTTTTTCTTGAGCATTTCCCATCGCAACGCCAAGTCCGGCATACTTTATCATAGTGAGGTCGTTAAAGCCGTCACCGCAGCAGATTGCATTATCTTTTGTCAGTCCGACAGAAGAAAGCATAAAATCGAGAGATGCTGCTTTATCAACATTTCTAGGCATAACTTCGATAAAAAAAGGCTCTGAGCGATAAATACTTAAAATATTACCATATAAGTCCTGTAATTCCTGCTCATAATTTTCAGCAATTTCAGGGGGTGCGGTTAATAAGCATTTATTGACATCAAAATCGATATAATTTATAAAGTTATCGACCTTTTTAATTGGCATATCATTAATACGAGATTCGAGCTCAATATATTGATCAGGTCTGGTCCCAAGTATAATTTGATTGCCAAGGTATGTGACAATTCCTAAGTCATTGGCTCGTGCATAGCGGAAAAGTCCCGGTATAGTTGTTCGCGGCAAACTTTTTTGAAAAATAATTTCACCTGTTTTACAATTTATGATGCTGCCTCCATTAAAAGAAAGCAGATATCCGCCATATTTTTCCAGCTCTAATTCCTTGGCGTATTTTCGCATACCGGAAGTAGGGCGGCCGGATGCTAAAATAACTTTATGGCCTCTCTTTAGCACTTCAATAATCCCGCGTTTGGTATCGGGAGTGATTTCCTTGTTAGAATTGGTAAGTGTACCGTCGATATCCAAAACGAGTACTTTTTCACTTGTATTTGACATAATTCTTTCTCTTTCTAGTATTCTATTTTATTGGTGTAACGCATTATGAATTCAACTTCACCTAAATCTTCATGTACTTCTTCCGCTTGTTTTATCAGTCCCTGGTTCTCATAAAAGCAATAAGCACCGTAGTTATTTTCAAAAACATGAAGAGTAAACGAATCATATTTTTCCTTTATAAAGTTAAGAAGTCTGCCTCCATAGCCCATTCCTCTGAATTCCCGGTGAATAAAAAGGCCTGCCAGATAATCGTTATCCATACCTATAAAACCAACTACCTGTCCGTCGATTTCGTAAACATAGGTGTCGGCTTCTTTGATTGCTTTTGATACATAATTAATATTTCGGTCCCAAAATGTCTTTGGAACAAAATCATGAGCCTCTAAATTGCCCTCGTACCAGATTTTTATGACAGCCGGCAAATCATATTCTGTAAATTTTCTAATATAGTCCATCGCAATACCCAATAAGTTTCTTCATATTATTTGTTGCTTTAAACATTATACTAAATTAAGGTATGCTTGGCTATAGGAAGAAAGTTTCGGAATAGGCAAAAAAATTAAAAGAATAATGCATAACAACTAAAAGCTTTATAAATAGAGGTAAATGCACTTGTGAAATTTTACATTCTTAGTATAATAAATAAGGAAGAACAAAAAACAAAACATAAAAAGGTGATAATATGAAAACTAAAATAGTAATATGTGATGATGAGCCAATTTTTTGTAATAAAATAAAGCAGTTTATTTTAGAATATTGTTGCAAAAATGCTATAAAGAGCAGTATTCATATTTATAATTCCGGTGAAGAGTGCCTTGCTAATTTGCACGATTGCAATATTCTCTTTTTAGATATTGATATGCCGGGCATGGATGGTATTGAAGTTGGTAAAAGAATTCCTCATATTAATAAATCAGTTATGATTGTTTACCTGACAAGCTGTGTGGAGAGAATGCAGGAGGCATTTGGTCCTCAAGTATTTTCGTTCTTACGAAAACCTGTTAAGAGGGAGCGCATCAATCAAGTGCTAAGTGAGATTTTAATAGAAAAACAGAATAAATATCGGATTGCAATCGATGAAACAAATGACGTCAAATTATATTATAATACTGATGAAGTGGTGTATATTATTGCGCAGAGACAATACTCTAAAATTGTGACTGCTGATAAACAATACATTGTCAGGAAAAGTATTAGAGAGTGGACGGAAGAATTAAACAGTTATCATTTTTTACAAACTCATAAATCGGTTCTCATTAATTTAGAGCGTGTGAAATTTTTAGATACGAAAATTATAATGGACAATGGTCATGTTTTACCGATTGCCACAAGACGACAGCATGAGACAAGAAATGCCTACCATGCTTATATTAGAAAGATGGCGAAAAGTGGTATTTGTTAGCTTAATTGGATTAAATTTGACGTTCAGAATGAAAAATATGCGTTCGAAACTTTTTCATTGAAAGCTGAAACGGCAGCTTATATGATATAGTTCGAAGGGAGGGACAAGTGAGTTTTAGCGCGGGTATAGGTTTTCAGTGCTTTTCCCTTAGAAAAGCCTGACAAGTAAAGGGGAGTATTTATAATCATTAAGGGGAAATTCGTGATAAGTAAGTTTGTGGGAGGCGTAAAATGTATAGCAAAATTATTATTATTCGACCGGATGAGGAGCTTGAAGCTGCTTAGTTGAATAAATGTATTGAATGGGAGTAGTGAAACGAAAAATACAATGGTACGTGAACCATTGTATTTTTGTTTTCTGCCTATGAATTTGGTATAATGATTAAGTCGTCCCTATTGATGAGGGAACGAATTTGGTTCCACCGATGAGATTTAATAATATATTTGCTTTGCAGATCAAATTGGATTGTAATCTTTTTAGTGTAAGCAGGATTCGTATTTTGAAATTCTTCTACAAATAAGCTGGCATTATAGGTTTTAAGAATATCAAAAATAGTTGTTAAGCCAATTCCGCTTCCTCCCTCATCCTTATGTGTTGTAATCTTATTTACTCCAAAATCAGCAAGAACATCAAGATTGAATGGTTCACCGCTGTCAATTATTTCAATAATATAATAATCTTTAACGACTCCCATATTAATCAAAATATTTTTTATTTTACAATTTTTAACTGCAATCATTGCATTTTCTATTAAATCGGAAAGTATTATGTTTAGGTTGATTTCCGATACAATCTTTTTAACCATATACTTAATGCTTCCGGATAGAGTTAAATCAAAATTAATGTTTTCTTCTTTGGCTTTGGCCGCCATATAGTTCAGCGTTCCGTCGACAGAAAAAATATTAGTTGGTGGTAATTTTTTATTATGCAGCTCATATTTTGTTACAATGCCGGACCGTTCTCTTGTCAATGATTCTAAGTGTTTTAACAGTTCTTGATTTTTTAAAAGCAAATCAGCATCCTCTAACTGCGGTGAAGCTTCAAGATAATCCCTGACTGCAAATTCTAAAGCAGGTACTATTTTATTATCGGTATGAATAATAGAGGCTAACTTATCATTGTGATATTCTAAATTTCTGATTTTTTCTTTTTGATATTCAATTCTTTCATACAGCGACTGTATTTCCGCATCCTTTAATCTTTCCATATACATTTTTGTTATACGGCTCCGCCACCAAAAAAGAATAAAAACAGCACAAAACAGTATCAGAATAAGTGAAACGATATAGATTAAATTAGTTCCCTTATTACTTGAAAAAATAATGGCACTATTTATAATAAATACGCTTATTAGTACGCCGGTATTTCCATCTCCGTTATTAATTAAATAAGGCATCCCTTTTTTCAGCCGCTTTACTTTAAAGAGTAAATAAATCATGCAGCCTTGAATGAGACAAATGCTGATTATGGAGATGGGGTAGTACCAATTAAGTAGATTTGTAAACACATAATCAAAAACAGAATTCACAATAGTAGAAAGCGTAAATGTTATGTAGCTGACGGCAAAAGAAATCGTCGTAGCACATATGGACAATTCAAGCGGTGTATCCCAAAGATATTTTAAAAATACAATACAGGCAATCACTATAATCGGAATTGTGATATAGGAAAAACGATCTTTTAGTAAATACACAATCATGGATAATCCCAATGTAAATAAGAAAGAAAGGACTTTATTTTTGATAGAGTCTTCTTTTAAATGGAGTAATTTTTTGTATGAGAAAAGCGCACAAATAATAATGAAAAAGTATTTAATAATAATTTCTAACATATAATTTATCTCCTTATAATCAACAATAATCTAAAAAAACCCACATAAAATGCACAACAGTAACTAAGTCAGAATTTCGGTATTTCACCCTATCATTTTATTTAAAAAGAATGATAGGAGGATACAAAAATGAAAAAGATTTGGGAAACAATTTTATACTACATGTGTCTATAATAATTCTCAGTACTAATACTCATTTTTTATTTTATTCGCATAGTAAAAAATGAATTCGCTTATAGTGGGTACACCTTTATGGGGGCTGACTTTCGCAGTATAGTACTTCGTGAGGTCATCGATATCGGATGACCTCCATGCTTTTATAATAGCGTTCTGCATTGCTCTTTCAACACTGGAATCGGTCTTTTGATATTTAGGAGCAATAATCGAACATAAGTTTTTGGCAGGGTCCTTAATTGTTATTTCAATCGCATCGATTAAATACTGGTAACCGATTACTTTTGGACTAATACCAATTAAGTCGAGCTCAAGGCAGATCCTGCGGCGAATACGTTTGCTTTTCTGGCTGGGCGACTCAGTTGTCTGGCTCTGATAATCTTTATTCTTTCTCTTTCTGTGAATCGTACTTTTCATCATTTGTAAAAAATCAATAACACTTTTGGCAGAGTAACCTTCCTGATGTTTTGACATTATAAAATCGGCACCGCATTGATGTACATAATCATAGGTGAGAGTGCTGGAATTGTTTGTAGTAACTAAAATATAAGGAATGAAGCTTAAATCCAATTGATTTAATTCGGTTAAAAATAATATGCCGTTGCCTCTGCCTTGATGAAGTTCTAAATCTAAAATAATCGCATCGGGCAGGTATCTTTTTGTATAGATGATTGCTTTGGCAGAATCATTGGTAACTCCTGTCAGGCAGACATCCTCCTGTGTATCAATATACTGTTCCAGCCTTTTGCAAGCAATCGGGTCGTCTTCAACAAGCAAGACAGATAATTGTTCCTTCATAGCACTCTCTGCTCCCTTTTTTTTCCATCTTGATAAAAATATAACCCAAAAACCAACAAAAAGCAACGAAATATAATGAAATTATGTAATAAAACAATTTTTCTTATAAATGGATTCTAAAAGAACATGAATTGGTGTTTACAAAAATACAAAGATGTGTTTTAGTAAAAGAGCAATAAATAATAAAATGACTGATCTATGGAGGTATGCACTGATGGCAGGTATCAGGGATGTGGCTAAGGAGGCAGGGGTTTCTATTTCAACTGTCTCTAATGTTTTGAACGGGAGGAGCAATGTAGGGGAAAAGACAAGAGAAAGAGTATTGGAGGTATGCAAAGAATTATCCTATAACCCGGCAGGAGTAGGAAAATTATCAAAAAAGAATAAATGCAGTACGATTGTGTTTAACTTCAGTGATTTTGACAGAAGGTTTTACTTTAAAATAATAAAAGGAATTAGTGATTATATAAATGAGAGCGGTTATGATATGATAATCTGCACGGATCAGACGTGCGCAAAGTTTATGCGGAATCATCTAAGCTGCGGCTGTATTATTTTGGATAAAAAAATGAAGGACAGTGTACTTCTAAGTGCCGCAAGAGAGAATTATCCGATTGTAGTCTTAGATAGGGTACTGGAAAGTCCTTATATTAAAAGTGTTGTTGTAAACAATTATGGAGCGATGAGAGAATTAACGGAGGGACTGATTCAGAGAGGCTATAAGAAGTTTGGCTTTATCGGCGGACCGGAATATACGCCCGATAACCGGGAAAGATATGAAGGCTTTAAGGATGTATTAGAGGAAAATGGTATCCCTTTTTATCATGAAGATTACTTCAGCGGTGATTTTAAAGAAAAAAGCGGTTATACTTGCGGAAAAATCATGGTCTTAAGCAAAGATTTGCCGGAGGTAGTCGTCTGTGCAAATGATAATATGGCACTTGGAGTGATGAAGGCTTTTAAGGAAAATGGTCTCAGGGTGCCGGAGGACATTGCCGTGACGGGATTTGATAATAATATATTAGCGGAAGCAATGAGGCTTACAACCGTACATATTCCGAACTATGAAAGAGGTTATTTAGCAGCAAAATATTTAATTGAAAATATAAATGGCAAAGTGAATGCAGATGTTTTTACAATAGAAACAAAGGTAATTTGGCGGGAATCTGTTGGTAATTTAAAATTAAAAAAGTAAAATTTACAAAGTGTTTAGTAAACAAGGGGCAAAAGGTCACAATAAAGCGTGATATTTTACCCCTTGTTTTTTGTTTCGTTGTGCACAAAGGATAAAATGTACAGTAATTGATGCAATATATTGACAGAGTGCACAAGTAAAGGTTAGACTCAAGATGTAAACAAAATAAAACGTTTTATTAAAAGTTGATGAACAATTAAAAGGGCAGGAAAGAAGAAGTGAAAGGAGAGGTAGTATGAAAAAGAAGTTTATAAGTTTATTGTTAGCAGGTACATTGGTTATGAGTTTAGTGCTGACGGGATGTGGTTCTAAAGAAACACCAAGTGCAGAAGAGGATAAACCAACTGAGACCGGAGTCACGGAACCGGAAGATACTGGAGAAGCAGCTGCTACAGAAAAACAGGCAGACAAAATTATAATCTTTCAGTCAAAAGTAGAAATTATAGATCAGTTGGAAGCTTGTGCGGCAGAATATACAGAAGAGACCGGCGTAGATGTAGAAGTGTGGGGAACAACAGGGGATGATTACTTACAACAGCTTAAGACAAAATTAAGTAATAATCAGGGACCGACAATTTTTTCACTGGCACCTGGATCAGAGTCTGTAGAGCTTAAAAACTATATTGCGCCATTAGATGATTTATCAATAGTTCCGGATGTTGCAGCCGGAATGGCAGATGAAATAGACGGAAAAACAGTGGGGATTCCATATACATTAGAAGGCTTTGGTGTTGTTTATAATGACAGTTTAATCGATCCTTCAAAAGTGACTGATAAAGAAGCATTCATTACTATGCTCAAGGAGCAAAAAGAAGCTGGAATTAACGGATTCAGTTTATCACAGGAGAGTTATTTCCTAATCGGACATATTTTAAATACTCCGTTTGCTTTGCAGGCAGACCCTGAGACGTATGTGAATGAATTAATTGCAGGAAATGTAACAATGCAGGATACACCGGAATTTCAGGAGTTTGCTGAAATCATGGAAGCGGTAAGAGAGTATACGCCAAATCCATTAGAGGTAAACTATGATAAAGAAACAGGTGATTTTGCTACCGAAAAATCAGCATCGATTCATCAAGGGAACTGGTGCTACAGTATGTTTACAGATTATGAAGTAGGATTTGACATGGGCATTATGCCATTGCCGATTAAAGGGAATGATAAGCTGGCGGTAAGTGTTCCGGCATGCTGGTATGTAAGCTCTCAGGCGGCAGAAGGTGAAGTTGCAGAAGCAAAGAAATTCATTGAATGGTTATATACAAGTGAGACCGGTGAAAGATATTTAACCGAAGAATTTGGTTTTATTCCGGTTGTATCAACGATGGAAAGCAAAAATCTTGATCCGCTTTCACAATCCGTTGCAGATTATGCAGCCGAAGGCAAAACAATTGGATGGGCTATGAATGCTTACTGGCCGTCAGGAATTGTAGATGTATATTTAGTACCGGTAGTTCAAGAATTTTTTACATCAGATATGTCTGGTACAGAGTTTTTGGAAAAATTAACAGAAGCATTTGTAGAGGCAGGCAAATAACTAACATTTCTTAAAGGCTGTAAAACGGCGTCTGCTGAGTAGTTGGAATAGGTAGACGCCGATTTCCCCCAAAATGTTAACATGTTGAATCTAATATTAGGAGGCCGAAATGAAAAGAAAAAATGATTGGTTGTGGTTTGGTTTATTTGTAGCACCGCTTATGTTTATATTTTTGACGGTGGTAGTCATTCCATTTTTAATAGGTATTGGATATTCGTTTTTTGAGTGGGACGGCATGAAATTAAATCCCAAGGTATTTGTGGGACTGGATAATTACATAAAATTATTTACTGATAAGAGCTTTGTATCGTCTTCTATGAATACGGTTATTTTCACACTCGTGGCAATTGTTCTTATTAATGTTTTAGGTCTTGCTTTTGCTTTAATTGTGACAAGCAAGTTAAAAACAAGAAATGCAGCAAGAGCAATGCTCTTTATGCCATATTTAATTGGTGGATTGATTTTAGGTTATATTTGGAAATTTATATTTACGGATGTATTTTCGATGATTGGTGAAAAACTGCATATGGAGAAAATTTTCTTCAACTGGCTGCTGCATCCCAAATTTGCGTTGTTTGCACTGATCATAGTGACAACGTGGCAAATGGCAGGATATATCATGATTATTTATATTACCGGAATTCAGGGAATACCTGAAGAGGTAATTGAAGCGGCTTCGGTAGATGGAGCAGGATATTTTTGTACTTTATTTAAAATAAAGTTTCCTTTGATTATGCCGGCTTTTACAATTAGCTTGTTTATGACATTATCTAATTGCTTTAAAATCTTTGATGTTAACTTTTCGCTTACGGCAGGCGGACCAAGCAGTGCAACAGAAATGTTTGCCTTAAACATCTATAATGAAATCTTCCGATTGAATCATTATGGATACGGGCAGGCAAAAGCAATTATTTTCTTCCTGATTGTTGCTGCGATTACATTAGTTCAAGTATCAATAACAAAGAAGAAGGAGGTGTCCATGTAATGAAAAAATCTGGTAAATTAATTGGTGAAATTGCATTTATGGCAGCCTGTCTCTGTTATTTATTTCCGGTGTATATTGTATTTGTCAATGCATTTAAAAACAGACAGGAATTATATGAAAATATGATAGCGCTCCCTTCTGAGTGGAGTTTACAGTATTTTGCTAAGGCAATGAGCAAAATGAGTTTTATCAGGGCTTTTAGTAACTCCTTTATTGTTACAATAATTTCTATTTTATTTATTGTAGTATTAGCGTCAATGACGGCATGGATGCTCGTTAGAGTCGAACACAAAATCAGCAAGGTTATATTTATGGTTTTTGTAGCAACAATGCTGATTCCATTTCAAACTCTGATGATGCCGCTTATGCAGGTAATGGGATGGGCGAGAGATTCCCTTCATATTCCAATGCTTAATACGCTTGGCGGTCTTATTTATATGAATATTGGTTTTGGTGCCAGTATGGCAGTATTTCTTTATCATGGCTTTATTAAATCGGTACCTATTTCATTGGAAGAGGCGGCAACGATTGATGGCTGCAGTAAATTTGGCGTATTTTGGAAAATTGTGTTTCCAATGCTGAAGCCAACGACTGTAACGGTTATGATTCTCGATGTAATCTGGATATGGAATGACTATCTTTTACCGTCACTTGTTATTTCTCAAAAAGAATTAAGGACAATTCCGTTATCCACTGCTTCCTTCTTTGGGCAGTTTACCATTCAGTGGAATATGGCAATG
Organism: uncultured Roseburia sp.; assembly: GCA_964410675.1. GTDB lineage: Bacteria > Bacillota > Clostridia > Lachnospirales > Lachnospiraceae > RGIG3040. The sequence goes on along the minus strand of CAYPIB010000050.1, from coordinate 8,137 downwards.
GCAGGACTTATGCTGACCATTACACCGGTAATTATTTTCTATCTAAGTGCACAGAAATATATTGTAAAGGGAGTAGCAGCGGGCGCTGTGAAGCTGTAGGGCAAAAGTAAAATGAAAAATAAAGACAAGTGGATTTATAAAAAAGAAGAGATTCTTTTGGATAATGACAGTCTGCTTTTAGGGGAAACTATTTTTCATAATGCAAATGGATATTTAGGAGTACGGGCGAACTTCGAAGAAGGATATCCGGCTGAATATGATACGATACGCGGAACTTATATCAATGGGTTTTATGATATTGCTGAAATGAAGCAGGCGGAAAAATTATATGGGCTTCCGGAAGAGAAGCAGACTATGTTAAATGTTGCCGACTTTCAGACAATAAAAATACGGATTGACAATGAAGAATTTTCGATGTTTGAGGGAAGCGTACTAAAAAGCAGACGTTTTATAAATATGCAAAAGGGTTATTCCGGAAGAATCGTGCATTGGAGGTCACCGGACGGCAAAGAAATAGAACTGTTAATAAGAAGGATGGCCTCCTTTTGGATATTATCCTTATTTACAATTGAATATAAAGTAAAAGCAGTCAATTTTGACGGCGAAATTGAGATTTTTTCCTATCACAACGGCGATGTCATGAATTATTCAAATCCGGATGATCCCCGTGTGGCAGGCGAAAGTGTAAAGTATTTAATACCTGAAAGGATTTGGTTTGAAGGAGAGGCTTCCTATTGTGAGTCGGTAACATCAAGGTCGGAATTAAAAATGATTTCTGCAGTAACTCATAAAGTGGAAAAGGAACTTAAAAAAAGATTTGTTATTAAAAATAAATGTGCATGTGTTTCGATGCAGGGACGTATCAGTAAGGATGAAACAATAAGACTTGTTAAATATGCGATTATTACCGATTCACTTCGGACTGACAATGTGAAAGAGCAGGCCAGGCAATATATTGAACAGGTAGAAGATATGGATATTGCCGAACTATATCAAAGGCAGTCTGTTTATTTGTCACATTTTTGGAAGCAGGCAGAGTTAAAAATTGATGGTGATGATGAGCTGGAGTCAGCGGTCAGATATAATATCTACCAATTAATTCAATCGGTAGGAAAAGATGAGCATAGTAATGTTGCTGCCAAGGGATTAAGCGGCGAGGGGTATGAGGGACATTATTTTTGGGATACCGAAATGTATATTCAGCCATTCTTTGTTTTGACAGTTCCGGAAATTGCCAAAAACTTAATCTCATATCGCTACACGACATTAGAAAGTGCAAGAGAAAATGCCCGCCTGTTGGGACATAAAAAGGGTGCTCTGTATCCTTGGCGAACGATTTCGGGAAGTGAATGCTCAGGGTTTTTTCCGGCCGGAACGGCACAATATCATATTAGTTCGGATGTTGCTTCTTCAATTGTTGCTTATTATCTGGCTACCGGTGACAAAAATTTTATCGTAGAGAAGGGTGCGGAGATTGTTATCGAGACAGCGAGACTATGGGCGGACATGGGAAGCTTTCATGATGGGAAATATGAACTTCATTGTGTGACAGGGCCGGATGAGTATACTTGCGTAGTCAATAATAATTATTATACAAATGTGTCGGCAAAATATAATTTAAAGTGGGCGGTAAAGTTTTATATGATGATAAAGGAGGAAGGCAGGCTTCTGGAATTAAAAGAAAAGATTCATATTACCGAAGCGGAAATAGAATATTTTACATTGGCAGCCGCAAATATGTATCTTCCATATGACAGTACTCTTGATATTAATCCGCAGGATGATTCGTTTTTGCATAAGAATAAATGGGATATAAACGCAACGCCAATTGAAAAGTTTCCGCTGCTGCTTCATTATCATCCGCTGCATCTGTACCGCTTCCAGGTTTGTAAGCAGGCAGACACCGTGATGGCTCATTTCTTATATGAAGATGAGCAGTCCAAACAGACAATGAAACATTCTTTAGAGTATTACGAAAAGATAACAACGCACGATTCTTCTTTATCTACTTGTATATTTAGTATTATGGCATCCAGACTTGGAATGACGGAAAAGGCGTATGATTATTTTGGCGATTCGGCTAAGCTGGATTTGTTTAATACCCATAAAAATACAAAGGACGGCATTCATACAGCAAATATGGGCGGTAATTATATGGCAATTATATATGGCTTCGGCGGGGTACGCATTAAGGAGCAGGGTTTATTTTTAGCACCGATATTGCCAAAGGATTGGAATGCGTATGAATTTTGCCTCATGTATCATAACAGCAGAATCGGCGTGTCTGTCAATAAGTCCGGCTGTGAGGTTGAGCTTTTAGAAGGTACCGGGCAGGAAGTATTTATTTATGGAGAGAAATACAGATTAATAAAAGAAGAAAAGCAAGTTTTTGTAAGATAGGGGGGTCTTTATGAAGTATAAGGCGATTATTTTTGACTTGGATGGAGTTATCTGTCATACCGATACATATCATTATGAAGCGTGGAAAAGTCTGGCAGATATGCTTGGTATTTACTTTGATGAAATAATTAATAATAGGCTGCGCGGTGTCAGCCGGATGGAAAGTCTGGAGATTATATTGGAGCGGTACGAGGGAGCGCCATTATCACAGCAACAGAAAGAGAAGTATGCAGAAGAGAAAAATAATATTTATAAAGAGCTGTTAAAAAATATGACACCAAATGATTTGGACAAGGAAGTAAAAGAAACATTAGAAACTTTAAAAAGGCATAGCTTTTTGATGGCAATCGGCTCTTCAAGTAAAAATGCAAAATTTATTTTAAATCAAATTGGGTTAGGAAATTTCTTTGATGCAGTGTCGGATGGAAATAACATTCAATACTCCAAGCCAAATCCGGAAGTATTTTTAAAAGCAGCAAAGTATTTAAATATCAACCCAAAGGATTGCTTAATCGTAGAGGATGCCCGCTCCGGGGTAGCGGCGGCCATTGCAGGGGATATCGACTGCGCTGGAATCGGAGAGGCTTCTGCTTGTAAAGGAGTTAGTTACTCATTAGAAAGTTTTAAAGATATTTTATTTTGTGTAGGGATTAAATAGTTTTAGGCAGTTGCGAAATTCATTTCTAGGTGGTGGCTTGGATGACGGCTCTGCTGCCGGTACTTTGAAAGCCCGTTTTTCTGAGCATTGCAATGAGCCCTTAAGCGTAAAAGCATGTTCAGCAAAGGCTTCCATGCTTTTAGAAACCGCTTAAGGTCTCATTTCCATAGAAAAGAGGGCATTTCAAAGTACCGGCAGGAGAACCGTCATTCAAGCCACCACCTAGAAATGAATTTCGCAGGCGTCTGTTTAAAAAAATATTAATGAGGTGAAAAAACAAAAGCGATTGATTGCTTTTGTTTTTTTGCCTATTTTTCTAGTAAATTAGTTCCAAAGGGGACCGAAATCTCACGAAACCATTTGACAAACATAAAATTACATATGATAATTGTGAAGAACTTGTAACAAAACTACATCGTTACAGAAAAATACAAGAGAAAAGAAGGGGAAATACATATGAAACGGATCAAACAGAGAGTCACACAAATTGTGTCACTCCTGCTTGTTGTGTCACTGCTTGCGGGTCTGATACCACAAAGCGTGTATGCACAAAACTGAGATGGTCAAGCTCCGTTGTAATATTAACACTGAAAGATATTCTATTTAATTATTATTTTTTAAACCAATTTTATAATGTATTGACTTATTACTTATAATCTAAGTAAAAACAGCTCCTTTTGCCTTTAATTTGCGGTTTAACTTTTTTGAATTTTTAATAAAAGTTGTACCGACTGCTTTTGTATTAATAGTAACCTTGTAACCGTTTTTCAATGCGCCGAGCGCAGTCAGGGGAACGCATCCACCGCCGTCAACACCGACAATTTCAATTTCCGTTATTTTTGATTCATTTAATGCTTGATTTAAATCATTATTTGAAAAAGCGTCGCCCTTATATTTTATGAATTTTCTGTTATTGACGATTTTTAAAGTATTAACAAACTCAACCTCATTGCTCCCTTCGTAGGCTTCAAACGGAGCAAATTTATTAATAATATTTTTCTTCATTACATTTAATATGTAATAAACATTTTCGACATTGTACTGTGATATGATTTCGTTTACGTTTTCAATTAAGGCTACATTGTCATAATTAAAAATCGGTGCGTGATTTTCACCAACGCAAATATTCTGCATATCAATGACTAATAATGCTTTCTCCATAAATTAACCTCCCTAAGATAATATTATATAAATATACTGTTTATCTACCTGTATAACTAAATCATAGAGTTTTACTTAAATAAACCATATCTACCAACTGAACACCATCTTCAAACATTGGATGGTCGTAGTTGTCTGTGAAAAAGTTCTTAATTCTATGAGAAATCCTAAAACCGTTTTTCTGGTAAAATTGTATTATCAATGGGCTGTCGCCTGTTCCCACAAGCATTGTCGTATACTTGTCCTTGTAATGCGAAAATATGTGGTTTAAAAGTTTGCTTCCATACCCTTTGCCATGCCATTTTTCATAAGTTGCAATATTTTTTAACTCACAAACATCATCGCCCTCCCGTGTAACGACACAGACACTTTTCAAGTCACCATCGTATAAGGCAAAAAGCTCACCTCGTTCTAAATATTTGTCAATCATACTTTCCTGTTCATCTGCTAAAAGTAATAAATCAAGAAAATCTTTCTTGTTATTTTTAATGACCTCAATTTTCATATGCATTACCTTTCTTAAATAAATATGGTGCTTATTTTCGCCGCAGAAGTATAAGCCAATTTGAACAATAAAAGACCAATAACATTAGTATTCCTAAAATGCAACTGCTAATCAATTATACTATCATAAATATATATTTTCTATAAGAAATTTATTTTAGTCAAAAGTAGAAAAATGCGTTCGATAAATAGACATAATTGTTGCAATGCTTTAAAATAAGAGTTGTATTTTTCTTTATTCTAAAAAATGAGTGGTTATAGTGGATTTAAAACCTGATGTAGAAGTATAACTGGGTTTATTAGTGATAAAACAAAGAAATATTTAAGTGGACAGTTGTAAATATTTCAACTAATGAAATTTAGGATTTTTATTAACATGTAGTAATCATTTAGAATAATAAGGAGGCAGGTATGAGTTTCAAAAATTTTGAAAGTGCTATGGAATTAGCAAAAAAATGTGAATATTACACAACTGCAGGTGGCAAAAAGGAAGAAGAAATAAGTCAGGCTGAGAAAATGCTAAATATAAAATTCTCAAAGCAAAATCGAGAATTTTATGAAAAGTATGGTTACCTATTTATAACTTTGATGATGGGGATATGGCATACTTAGATTATTCTTCGCTGAATTCGGAAAACGAGCCCAGAGTTATTATGGCGTTTTATAATGGAAGTGCATATGAGATTAGTGAAATATTAGCGGATGATTTCGGTGATTTTATATTACAGCTGGTGGAAGAACAACTCCAAGAGTAAAATGATTAGCTTCAATATAATAATACACCAATATAATTCAAAGAAGTTTGAATGAAGTATGGATATATTTGATGAATTTGAAGAACAAAGAGGTTTTAATCAGAGTAAGTTACCAGAATAGAATTTCCATCGTCCTATAGCCTCTCCTCTTTTTATGTTGTAACCCTAGGTAAACATTGAAAGCTTTATACTAATGAGTTGAGGTGAAAAAAATGCGAATTTTAATTATTGAAGATAATGTAGAACTTTGCGGGTATATAAAAAAATCTCTGGAGCAGGAAGGCTTTGCAGTGGACACATCATATAGTGGGATTGAGGGGGAAGAAAAGGCATTTGTGAATGATTATGACGTAATCCTGCTGGACTTGAATCTTCCTGATAAAGACGGATTAGAAATTATCAAATTTCTTCGCGAATCCAATGTTCAAGCGCCGGTTATTATGGTTACCGCGCGGGATGAAATTGGAGACCGTGCAGCCGGACTTGACAGCGGGGCTGATGATTATCTCATAAAACCATTTGACTTAATTGAACTTAAGGCTCGTATCCGTGCAGTTGTACGGCGTTTTCAGGGAAGGACAAGCCCACTCATTCAGATTGACCGGCTGATAATCAATCCGCTTACACGGCGTGCACAATTTAATGGAATAGAAATACCTCTTTCGGTGAGAGAATTCGATATTTTAGAGGTTATTGCCTCCCGCCACCCTGCCGTTGTATCCAGTGAGGATATTTCCGAGCATATCTTTGATGAAAGATATGACACATTTTCATCTTCTCTGCGTGTCCATATTATGAGGCTGCGTAATAAGCTTTTTGACGTATCAAACAAAGAAGTGCTTAAAACCATGCGTGGAAAGGGGTATTATCTATGCTTCAAATAAAGAATAAATTAAAGTTTACTGTTTTACTGTTCTTTTTTATTATAATTTTTTTCATTTTGATTGCTTTGTTGATTTTTCAATTAGGTTTAGACAACTCACTTAATGATAAAAAACAGCTTGCTGTTTATGTCTTTAATCAACCGGCATTGGAGCAAAGCTGCAAAAACGGCATAATAAGCTTAGATATATCAGAGATAACAAGCTATGCGGCTTTAGAAAAAGAATTTTACGAGAATATGAGAAGCCGGGTGGTGATTCCATTTTCTATATCGCTTTGTTTCATCGTTGGAATTATGACAATGGGTCTGTATTTTGTTTTGAAAGCAGAAAACACCAAACAATTGCATGGATTTATTAATAAGATTTGTTCTGTGGACAAATCTATCTTTTTATATTCTAATCGTATTTTCTCTGAAAGCTATCATAAATTAGAGAAGCATTTTGAAGAAAATCTCAAGTCTTTCAAAAAGCTCAGCGGCTACCTTTCGCATGAGCAAAAAAATGCAATTGCAATATTACGAGCAAAGCTTGAGTATAACGGATGCCGGGAATACTTAAAGCCACTGGACGAATTATCTAACAGTATAGAGGATATTTTAACATTGAGTGCTTCAGGAGATACGGAAGTGTTGGAAGAAACAGATTGTGTTCTTATTTGTGCAGAGACTTGTGATTTATATCGAAAACTGGGAAATAACATTAAATTTGATTTTGAGGAAGATGATTATCGGATTTTAGCAAAACCGAGATGGATCATCCGAGCTGTCAGTAACTTGCTTGATAATGCTGTTAAATATGGAAATGGACAAGCAGTTGAAATGGCAATCATGAGGCAATATGATAGTGTCGTTCTTACTGTTACTGATCATGGATGCGGTATTCCGGAGGGAGAACGTTCTAAAATATTTCAAAATTATTATCGAATGAAAGATTTAAAAAAGGATGGATATGGCATTGGACTCAGCCTTGTTTCACATGTATGTGAGCTTTGCGGTGGTTTTGTGTGGGTGGAAAGCAGGCTGAATGAGGGAAGCGTTTTCTATTTATCGTTTCCGGCATTTGAACTGTTGTAACATAGGCTAAACATTACCTTTGATAAACTGCATTTATTATAAAAAAGGAGATAAGTCATGTACATAGTAAAAAATGCTCTTAAAAATCTTGGCAGGAATAAGGGACGAAATACTCTAATGGGTATATTAATTTTCTTTATGCTTGCCGCTGTATGCATATCGGTAGTAATTGAATCCGCCTCGGAAAAAATGTCGCAAGCATATAAAGACCGTTTTCATGTAACCGCCAGTCTGAATGTTGATTATATGAGTCTAATCGGCGGGGCAACAGACGGATTGCTTGATGTTCCGCAGCTTACACAAGAAGACTTTTTCCAATATGCAGATTCTGATTATGTAGATGAGTGTATAACATTTGGTTCAACCGTTGTCTACGCACCGGAAGTTACTGCAATAGGCACTGACAAAATATCAAGCAGCATGGGCATGCAGATAATGGAACCGGAAGGTTTTTCTTCTCAGTATTATTCTGCAAATCTATCCTTTTACGGCTATTCCGATTTAATGCTGTTGACAGACTTTATCGAGGGAAATAGAAAATTTATCTCTGGTTCTGTCTTCAAGAATATCAATGAATGCGTAATAAGCTCTGAGCTAGCAGAGCGAAATAATTTATCGGTTGGTGATACGATTGAGGTTCACACAGCAAAGATAGAGGGCAGTGAGACTTTAAACCTCAAGGTTTCCGGAATTTATCTAGAT
>CAYPIB010000049.1:17217-21648 GCA_964410675.1 uncultured Roseburia sp. | reverse complement strand
CTCCCTTCGCGGGAGTGTGAATTAAAATTTTTAGTGGTACACCATTAGTCATAATCCTTACTACGTCACTCCCTTCGCGGGAGTGTGAATTGAAATGATATTTTACTCCGTAATTAAATGTTAGACAATGTCACTCCCTTCGCGGGAGTGTGAATTGAAATTTGACTTGCCGATGGGTAATAGTCTATTCCTTCAAAGTCACTCCCTTCGCGGGAGTGTGAATTGAAATAAGAAACAAAGGAAAAGCTTATGGATAGCACTATAGTCACTCCCTTCGCGGGAGTGTGAATTGAAATTAAAATAGATTGCGTGTTGTGATAATCCTTGACAGTCACTCCCTTCGCGGGAGTGTGAATTGAAATTTGTCAGAAAACACAGTGAGGTACACGACATTAGCGTCACTCCCTTCGCGGGAGTGTGAATTGAAATAGAAGTATATCAAGCACTACAAAAAGCAGAAGATTGTCACTCCCTTCGCGGGAGTGTGAATTGAAATCAGAAAGATATAACAAGTTAATAAATAAGAGTATGGATTGGCTACAATAAACTGGACAGATTTTTTAAGGGCATATACAATAAACCTGTATGAGGAAAGGAATAAACGATTATGCCCGAAAGAAAAAATCCAAGAACAAGACGTACCTATACATCTGAATTTAAACAGCAGATTGTCGATCTTTACCACAGCGGTAAACGCAAATGCTATATTATCCGCGAATATGATATTGCCAGTTCTCTCCTTGATAAATGGATTGCCAGGCTGATAAATCCGGCTCTTTTCATGAAAAAGATAACCGCACCCCAGAGCAGCAAGAACTTCTCAAACTTCGCAAAGAAAACCAATGCTTGCTTATGGAAAATGATATTCTAAAGCAAGCCGCGCTGATTATGGGACGAAAATAAAGATCATTAAAAGTAATGTTCCTAACTATTCGGTATCAGCAATGTGCGAAGCCCTGCGAATCCCACGAAGCACCTATTACTATGAGGCAAAACAGCATTACTAGTAAAGCAGGCATTTCAATCCGTGAAAGGGAGTCTGGACGATATTCAGATTTTCCACACCGACCGAGGTAACGAATTTAAAAACCAATTGATAGATGAGACTTTGGAGACCTTTGAAATTAGGCGTTCATTGAGTCATAAAGGCTGTCCTTATGATAACGCTGTTGCGGAAGCTGCCTTCAAAATCATCAAGACCGAGTTTGTAAAGAATCGCTCTGATTTGTATCAGCTTCAGCTAGAATTGGCGGACTATGTGAATTGGTTTAATCATCACCGAATTCATTCTTCGCTGGGATATCTGACCCCAGTGGAGTATCGAAGAAATACCCTTAAAAATGTTGTCTAGAAAAGTGTTGACAATCCAGTATGTCACTCCCTTCGCGGGAGTGTGAATTGAAATTATCTTTGGCAGCTCAGGAAGTCCTTCAATGTCTTGTCACTCCCTTTGCGGGAGTGTGAATTGAAATTATAAAGATATAGGTATGAATCAGGAAAACCGAGTCACTCCCTTCACGGCAGTGTGAACTAAAATCAAACATTAATTCATTACTTTTGATAAACATTAATTATGTTATAATAAATTTCTAATTAATAAATAGAATTTATATTAATAAACAGGTTGTAAGTTAGAGGTGAAGCTAGATGAAAATTATAATTGAAGATATACAAGAGGGTGAAGAGGAGCAAATCATAGTTAAGTGCCGCCAAATGACTCCTGAACTTCACCGTCTGATTTCGAGACTTAAATCAAAAAGTGCTCTAATTGCTTATGACGGTAACGAAATCTACCGGATTTCACCATCTAAAGTTTATTATATTGAATCGGTTGATAATAAAACCTTTGTATATTGCAAAGATAAAGTATTAGAACTGAAGCAAAAACTTTATGAGCTAGAGGATTATCTGGTAGGCAGTGAATTTCTGCGGATATCAAAATCGGTAATATTAAACTTAAGCAAGATAAATTCACTCAGCCCGGCATTAAGTGGAAGGTTTGAAGCCACGATTGATAATGGCGAACGGGTTATTGTTTCAAGGCAATATGTTAGTGATTTGAAAAAAAGACTTGGTATTTAGGAGGTAGCAAAATGCGTATAGAAGAAATAATAAAAATGATGTTTCGTTCCTTTTTTATAATTGCAACTGGAGTTACGGCATCTATGTATATGTTCTGCTACATACTTAAACCGGAAGTTAGTTTTTCGCTTGATGATATCGGAAGAATACTGTTTATGGCTTTTGCCTGTGATTTGCCGTTTGTCTTATATTATTCGCGCAAAGAGCTTGGAAAAAAACAAATGTTTATCCGTAAAATCATTCATTTCTCGGTTCTTTTAGCTGTACTTTTATATCTAGCCCAGCTTTGGGGCTGGGTAAGCATGCAACGTCCAAATGAGATTGCCACATTTGTTTTACTTGTCATATGCGTTTATGTTATAGTATTTGCCATAACCTCTTACCAAGATAAAAAGTTAGCAAAAAAGATAAATGAAAGTTTAAAAGAACGTTACCATTCATAAAAAATATAACTCCGCAGAACGGTCGGCTGTTTACAGCTTACCGTTCTTTTTTTACCGCTTACTTTGCCAAAATTACAGCATACCCTCATACCTATTTCATTGGTCAAATAATCCATTATAATGATTTTAGAAAGGAGAATTTAATATGAATAAAATTATTGAAGTAACAAATTTAAGAAAAAGCTATGGAAGCTTCACAGCCGTAAAAGATATTAGCTTTTATGTAGAAAAGGGGAAATTGTTTTCATTTCTTGGGCCTAACGGAGCAGGAAAATCGACTACAATTGATACCCTTTGTACTTTGATGGATTACGACAGCGGGAAAGTAACAATAGGTAACTTTGATTTAAGGAAGAACAATCATGACATAAGACAGATGATTGGGGTTGTTTTCCAAGACAGTGTACTTGATTCCTTGCTTACTGTGCGAGAAAACTTATCGATTCGGGCAGGGCTTTACATGAAGGATAAAATAAGAATTAAAAATGCTGTTCATGAAGTAGCACAAGCTACCGAACTTGCTGAATTTATCGACCGTCCGTATGGTAAGCTATCCGGCGGGCAGCGCCGAAGGGCAGATATAGCAAGGGCATTACTTAATAACCCGCAAATTTTATTTCTTGATGAACCAACAACGGGCCTTGATCCTCAAACACGAAAAAATATCTGGAATACAATCAGACAGCTTCAGGAAAAAAATGGAATGACAATTTTTTTAACAACACACTATATGGAAGAGGCAGCCGAGTCGGATTATGTAATTGTTATTGACCACGGCGAGGTTGTGGCAAAAGGTACTCCGGTAGAACTTAAAACAAAGTATGCAAACGATAGTTTACATTTATCTTTTACAAATGAAGCAATGTTAAGAGAAATCCTACAGGAACTGAAAGCTGAATTTGAGGTACGGGGTACTGAATTTATAGTAAATCTGTCTGACACAATGGAAGCAATCACTATATTGGAAAATTGCAAATGTTGTATCAGTAGTTTTCAAGTATTGCTAGGTACTATGGACGATGCTTTTATTGGTATAACAGGAAAGGAGTTAAGGCAATGAATGTTTTTGTGAAACGCAATTTAAAACTGTTTTTTCGTGATAAAGCAGCGGTTTTCTTTTCTTTATTAGCAGTTTTAATAATCATTGTATTATATGCAGTTTTTTTAGGAAGTGTTTGGCTCCCGGATTCTATGAAAAGTCTTGAAAACACAAAATTATTAATGAACGATTGGCTAATGGCAGGTATTTTAGCAGTTGCTTCAGTGACGACAACGCTTGGAGCTTTTGGCGTTATGGTGGATGATAAGATCAAAAAAATTAATAAAGACTTCTATTCTTCACCGGTTAATAAAAGCAGCATCACTTTAGGTTATATTGGAAGTGCATTTTTTATCGGAGTGATTATGTCACTTATTACAGCAGTGGTTGTTGAGATTTATATCGTGGCAAATGGAGGAGCTTGGCTTTCGACATTTAATTGTTTAAAAATATTTCTTCTAATTTTACTAACAACTATGGCAAATACTTCGATGGTCTGTTTTATTGTGTCATTTTTCAAAAGCAACAGCGCATTTACGACTGCCACTACAATAATTGGTACGCTCATCGGATTTATTACCGGCATATATCTTCCGATTGGCAGCTTGCCCGAATCGGTACAGACGGTTATTAAGGCCTTTCCTGTTTCTCATGCAGCTTCCTTGTTTCGTCAAGTATTGATGGACAGCTCAATACAAACGGTATTTAAAGACATACCATCAAACTATTTGATTGAATTTAAAAACCATATGGGAATTACGTATCAGTTTGGTACTTATGAAGTTACACCAGTGTTCAGTATAATTGTTTTAGCAATAACTACGGTTATTTTCTATGGATTGTCTATTTTAAATATGTCTGTTAAAA
>CAYPIB010000049.1:11123-17117 GCA_964410675.1 uncultured Roseburia sp. | reverse complement strand
GTTAATGCGAGCCATGCGAAATATACCGGTGGCAGAGCCGCAAGTCCGATCGTTGTTCCGATTGGAGTAAATGGTATCATCGTGGCAATTCCAATACCGATAAAGGTTAATAACGTAACTGACGCAGAAGCTCTGCTTTGCAGAAATGGAATTTTTGGTGTACGAATCATGTGGATGATAAGTGTCTGACTCCACATCGACTCAACAAACCAGCCGGCCTGAAAAACGGCAATATACATATCCTGCATCACCTCATCCGTAATCTGATGAAACAGCAGTCCGTCTGACATGGCAGGACATATGACAAAGTACATTAAAAGATAGGTTGTAATATCAAAAATAGAGCTGACCGGTCCGATAAAAAGCATAAACTTGCTGACAGAGGAAGCATCCCAGTCACGGGGCTTTTTCAAAAACTCTGTATCTACATTATCCCATGGAACAGCAATGCATGAAATATCATAAATTAAATTCAGCAAAATCAAGTGAATAGAAGCCATGGGCAAAAACGGAAGGAAGGCACTGGCAGCCAAAACGGAAAACATATTTCCGAAGTTCGAGGAGGCTGTCATTTTAATATACTTAATCATATTGGCATAGGTCTTGCGTCCTTCAATTATGCCGTCTTCCAATACCATCAGATCTTTTTCTAAAAGGATAACGCTGGCTGATTCTTTGGCAATATCGACAGCAGTATCCACTGAAATTCCAACATCAGCAGCACGCATCGCAGCAGCATCATTAATTCCATCCCCCATATAACCAACAGAATGCCCATTTTCACGTAATAATCTAACGATTCTGGCCTTTTGTATTGGGGAAAGTTTGGCAAAGATAGTAACTTTTTCTGCTTTCGCGCCTAATTGTTCATCTGACATAGAATCAATATCAGATCCAAGAAGAATTTTGTTCACCGGAAGTCCGATTTGATGACAGACATGGCGAGTGACTCTTTCATTATCACCGGTTAAGATTTTAACTGCAACTCCATGCTCATGTAAAGCTAAAAGGGCACTGGCAGTTGTTTCCTTAGGCGGATCAAGGAATGCAAGATAGCCGATCAGCACCATATTTTGTTCATCTTCAATTTTAAATTCTCCTACAGGAGAAGGATTGGTTTTCTGAGAAACAGCAATAACACGCATACCTTTTGCATTTAGTTCATCTGCTTTGTGTAAAACATTTTCACGAAGCTCTTCGGTTAAGGGCTGTACGGAACCATTATATTCTACAAAGGATGAAACCTTCAGCATTTCCTCTACCGCACCTTTTGTAATCATTTGGGTTTTTCCGTTCGGATCTTCGACAACAACACTCATACGGCGGCGTTCAAAGTCGAATGGAATTTCATCTACTTTATTATAGTGAAGATCGGATTGGTATAAGCTTTTAAATTTGTCTATAATGGCATGATCAATTAAATTTTTTAGACCTGTTTGATAGTAACTGTTTAAGAAAGCGTGACGCAGTACGCGAATATCTTCATTTCCCATAATATCCATATGATATTCTAAGGCAACTTTATCTTGAGTCAATGTTCCGGTTTTATCGGTACAGAGCACATCAATAGAGCCAAGGTTTTGTATCGCATTTAAGTTTTTGATAATAACTTTTTTCTCTGACATGGCAACCGCACCTTTTGCCAGACAGGTGGATACAATCATAGGCAGCATTTCAGGTGTCAGGCCTACTGCAATAGAAATGGCAAAAAGTGCTGCTGACATCCAGTTGCCTTTTGTAAATCCATTGATAAAAAATACAATGGGAACCATGACAAGCATAAAACGAATGAGTACCCATGAAATCGAGTTAATTCCTTTTTCAAAGCTAGTCTCCGGGGGTGCAGCAGAGAGTTCCTTTGCCATGCTGCCTAACAGAGTATCATTCCCGGTTGTAATAATGATACCGGAAGCAGTTCCGCTTATGACATTACTGCCCATAAAGGCAAGATTCGGAGCTTCTGTCAATGCGCCTTTTTCAGTATAAATACAATCATATTTTTCAATCGGTTCACTTTCACCAGTTAGCGATGACTGACTAACGAATAAGTCTTTTGCAGATATTATGCGCATATCAGCCGGAATCATATCGCCGGCAGATAGATGGACAATATCTCCGACAACAACTTCTTCTAATAAAATCTCCTGTTTTCCTGTTTCGGCTCTTTCGACACAGGTTGTTGTACGAATCATTTGTGCAAGCTTTGCAGCAGCATTACCGCTTCTTGTTTCCTGTACAAAACGAAGAATTCCCGATATGAGAACCATAGTTGTAATAATAATTACTGTAAAGGGATTTTTATCTTCCGGTGCTGCGAAAATGATGTCTGTAAAAGTTGAGACAATAGCAAGAATAAATAGAATGGCAGTAAAGGGATTTACGAATGCTTCAAAAACCCTCTTTAAAATAGAATCCTTGTTACCATTTGTTACAATATTAGAGCCATATTCATCTCTTGACTTTTTGACATCCTGCGAAGACAGCACTGTCTTTTCAATTTCAAGAGATTCACAAATCTGTGCCAGAGCATGAGAAGATGCAAACTGCAGTCTTTCATCTGCAAGCTTATTAGCAGTTAAATTAGTTATAGTATTCTTTTTCATTGGTCTGTACCTCCTAGTTTTAATATTTGCAGTTGAAGCTTTGTTTTAGAAGTACGACACAAAATAAAGGGTAGTGTTTATAACAATGTTATTAGAAGAAATCCGCTGTATGTAAATGCAGAAATCTTTTAATATTTTCACCTTTAGGTTTCGTGCCGCAATTACCGCCAGCGTCCATTCTTCTCACCTCACATTCTTTACAAAAATTAGCGCTGTTAAACTTTATTTCAAAATGAATTAATATCTTATGATAAAATAAAGTTAAATATAAAAAAACCATCTTCCTGCAGAATAATTCAATAGCAGACGATGGCTGTTCATAGTTTTATACATATGAATAATGCAAAGCAACAGACAGATTACTGTCTGCTTCGTCTGAGCTTTAGCTTTACAGGGCAATGTAACTGTATTATGCAACACCTTGCTTTCGATGTTGCCTGTTCAAACCAACTAATGATGTCTCCATCATTTCGCGGCAACAGCCCGTATCCCTGTAGTAGCCTCACCTACCGAATTACCTTATGAATTTACCATAGCATAAGGAGTGAATGCTGTCAACTGTGGTACAAAGTAAAAAATTGATTTACTCTTATAATTTATGTTATTATGTAATATAAAATACAGTGCCTATAAAGCAAAGAAAAGTGAGGAAACAGATATGTTCATTTATCCAGATAATCCGCTGTTACAATATAGTGGCAGAATTGATTTTGAAAACAAAAAGAAACCCGTCTTTGTATATCCATGCAGCTTTGTAAAGTTTAAGTTTACCGGTAAGAAATTAAAAATCCAAGTGGAAAATAATCATTTTTATTGGGATAATTATCTCGGATATATTTTGGATGGCAAACAAAATAAAGTCTTATTATCCAATAATGGAATGCAGTGGATTGAAATACCGGTTGACAGTGATCAGGATGAACACGACTTTATGCTGTTCAAAAGACAGGATTCCTGTCACGTATATACTGTTTCCGGAATCGAATTAGAAGAGGGAAAGCAACTTCTTAAAGCCAATGTATTGCCTGAAAGAAGAATTGAAGTATATGGTGACAGTGTATCGGCAGGAGAAGTTTCAGAGGCGGTTGAGTTCATCGGTAAGCCTGATCCTGTCCATAGCGGAGAGTTTTCAAACAGCTGGTATTCGTATGCCTGGATGACAGCGAGAAAATTAAATGCTCAGATTCATGACATTGCTCAAGGCGGAATTGCCCTATTAGATAATACGGGTTGGTTTAATGAACCGAATTACATTGGAATGGAACAAGTATTTGATAAAATAGAATATCATCCGGAACTGGGCGAGATTAAAAAATGGGATTTTACCCAATATAGACCGCATGTAGTTATTGTTGCTATTGGACAGAATGATAGTAACCCGGAAGATTATATGTACATAAGCCCAACCGGTAAAAAGGCACAGCATTGGAAAATACATTATAAGCAGTTTTTGCAAAAGCTTCGTGCAATTTATCCGAAAGCAGTCATTATACCGGCTACAACAATATTAGAGCATTCTCCTGAGTGGGATGAGGCAATTGAGTCGGTCTGCCAAGAATTAAACGATAATCAAATTCACCACTTTTTATATAAAAGAAATGGATGCGGTACTCCGGGTCATATTCGTATCAGTGAAGCAGAAGAAATGGCAGAGGAATTATGTGCGTTTATTATTTCGCTGGGAGAAGAAATTTGGCAGGAAGCATAAAACGATAAATATTGACAATAAAAATGCTTTATGATAAAGTATCTATCAATGAAAGATACTTTTCTTAGCAGGTGAAGAGGGATGAAATGGTTTACAAAGAATTAGCTTATGAAATCATGCAGACATTACGTCAAAGAAGACATCCGATTGATGACTTAAGAGAATTGAAAACAGGAGAAAACGGAATACTGCAGGCACTCCTGATTAATGAAAAAAATGGTGGAGAAAGCCTATCTCCGGGAGAGTTAAGTGCGATTCAAGAGTTAAGTACCGGGAGAGTAGCAATTGCTTTAAACAGCTTGGAGAATAAAAGCCATATTGAGCGGCAAATGGATAAAAAGGATCGAAGACGAATTATTGTAACGCTGACAAAAGCAGGACGCCGGTGTGCAGAGCAACTGCTGGAAGAAACAATTGCTCACTTTGAGGAAGTGCTGCGAAAAATAGGGGAACAGGACGCAAATGATTTTATTCGAATATTAAAGCGGTTGATTGATGTATATGAAGCATAGAATATAAGTAAAGCAGGTCTTTTTATAGATCTGCTTTCTTTCAAATAAAAATGCAAGTTTTTGAAAAAGAAGGGAAGCATAACTATTATGGAATATTTATTTTTTTCTTTCTGGGGATATTTATTTGGCAGTATAACATTTGGCTACTTGGTTCCCAAATACTTAAAAAATATGAATATTCGTAACATTAGCACAGACGGAAATCCAGGTACGGCTAACGCATTTATTCATGCCGGGTTAGGATGCGGGATGCTTGTTTTAGCAGGTGATTTATTGAAAGGTGCAATTCCTGTTTTTACAGCCGCAAAGGTAGTGGATATTCAAAGTAATTACTTTATCTTTATTATGGCGGCACCGCTGATAGGGCATGCTTTTCCGCTCTTTGGAGGATTCAAAAATGGCGGAAAAGGAATCGCAGTTTCATTTGGAATTTTGCTTGGTTTGTATCCAATTATGACACATGTGTTTTTTCTTGCGTTCTGGTATATTTTTTTCTCGGTGGTTTGTATTGTAAAACCGCATAGCTATAGAACTGTGGCAGCATTTATTTGTTGGGTGCTTAGTGAAGTGATTTTTATAAAAAATATAATTATAGTTGGCGGCTCTATTCTAATGGCTGCAATTGTTATAGGCAAGCATCGACAGGAATTAAAAAGAAAAGAGGAAAGGCAGGTAAGATTTTTATTTCGCAAAAGTTAGCTTATGAAAATATTGATATTATCATGTAAGACAGGCGGAGGTCATGATGCTGCCGGTTTTGCGGTTAAAGAAAGATTAGAATTAGAGGGGCATGAAGCGATTGTCTTTGATTATCTGACACTCGCAGGAGAAAGAGTTGCACATCGGGTTGGCAATCTATATGTAAATACTGTAAAAAAGACACCCCGGCTATTTGGAATTGTGTATAAAATTGGAATGCTTGTAAGCAGAATAATGAGTAAGTCTCCTGTTTATTTTGTTAATGGGAAAATGGCAAAATACTTAACTTCCTACTTGAAAGAGAATCATTTTGATGCAATTGTAATGCCTCATCTTTATCCGGCAGAAACAATTACTTATATGAAAAAGAAAAATGTCAAATTACCATTAACAGTAGGAATTGCCACAGATTATACATGCATTCCATTTTGGGAAGAGACATGCTGTGATTATTATGTCATTCCTCATAAAA
>CAYPIB010000049.1:9081-11113 GCA_964410675.1 uncultured Roseburia sp. | reverse complement strand
GAGTTTACTAAGAGGGGAATTCCAAGTGAAAAATTAATCCCCTTAGGCATTCCGGTAAGCCCACAATTTCAATTGAATACAAATAAAAAAGATGCCAGAAAGCAATTGGGTCTTCCGCAGCAAAAGCCGCTATTTCTTATTGTGGGCGGTAGTATGGGAGCAGGCAGCATTAAAATTCTCACGCAGTCTGTTTGGAAAGTAAATGCTGAAAATGCCGGTGTAGTAGTTATTTGCGGCAGTAACAAAAAAATATATAATCAATTAAAAAGAAAGTATCGGAATAATATAAATATTTATATAATTGGCCAAACAAAACGTATGCCGCTTTATATGAAAGCGTGTGATATTGTATATACAAAACCGGGCGGATTGACATCGACAGAAGCGGCAGTCAGCGAAATTCCTATTATTCACACAAAGCCAATCCCCGGATGTGAAACAGCTAACCGAAAATTTTTTAGAAAAAATGGGATGTCTTTGTCTTCTAAAAATATAATACGGCAGGCAGTTCTTGGTAAAAAATTATTAACCTCACCTGCGGTAATGCAAAAAATAAAGGAGGCACAAAAACAAGTTATTACTAAGGATGCCTCTATAGAAATTGTAAAGCTTATCGAAAAAGGTGTAAAAGAGCATTCTCATGAGGTAAAATCAGATTATGTAGGAACAGAGCGGATTGCCTATGTTAAGGACAATACCAAAGCGATGTTATACCGATTATGGATGATTAAAGAAGCTAAGAAAGAAATTATTATGTCAACCTTTGAATTTCATGCGGATGATGGCGGAAAAAATGTAATAGCGGCACTTCTGAATGCGGCGGAGCACGGTGTCAAGATTCGTATTTTAGTTGACGGAATCACTGGTTTTTTAGAGCTTAAAAAGAATCCATGGTTTCAGGCATTTGATATGCATGAAAATATAGCAATCAAAATATATAATTCCGTCTGCTTTTCAAATTTGTGGAGAATTCAAAAACGAATGCATGACAAATATCTAATCATTGATGACAAGATGTATCTTCTTGGCGGAAGAAATACAACGGATTTATTTTTGGGTAATTATTCATCAAAGAAAAATATTGACAGGGAGCTGTTTGTTTATGAAACAAAATTATCCTTAGATTCCTCTTTAGTCCAGCTTAAAGCTTACTTTGAAAGAATCTGGAAGCTGCCGGAGTGCACATACTATCAAGGTAAATCAAAAAGTGAAAAAAATTTTTTACGAAAAAAATATAGTGTTTTAAGAGAGCGTCATGAAGAAATCTATTCTGAATTTCCGAATGCAAATGAAAAGCAGGATTGGATGGCAAATACAATGGAGACTCAGAAAGTTACGCTGCTGACAAATCCAATTGAAGCTAAGAAAAAGCAGCCGAAACTGTGGAAAACGTTAAATAAAATAATGCTGACAGGAAAAAAGATAATCATTCATACGCCATATATCGTCTGTGGAAGAGAGATGTATCGTGACCTTAGGGAACTTACTAAAAAAGTGGATTGGGTTAAGATTATTACAAATGATATGGCTAGTGGTGCGAACCCATGGGGATGCTCTGATTATTTAAATGAACGGAAAAAGATATGGAAAACCGGGGTCAAAGTATATGAATTTTTAGGCAACTATTCGAGTCATAAGAAAATTATTTTAGTGGATGATCGAATCAGTATTTTGGGTTCCTTTAATCTTGATATGCGCAGCACTTATTTAGATACCGAATTGATGCTGGCAGTTGATTGTGCGAGACTAAATCAAATTTTGCAGGAAGAAGCTAAAAGTGATATAGAGCGCAGCAAAGTAATGGGAAGTGATGGAGTTTATAAGTATGGAAAGAACCATAAAAAGAAAAGTCTTACGCGTAAAAAAAGATTGACGTATGCTATTATACGAACTATTATAAGACCAATCAGACATTTGCTTTAAGTAAGTATATAGGTAGTTGTGAATTTTATTTTTAGCTAGCGGCTTGGAGGGTGGCTCTCTCTACCAATGCTTTGAAAGCCTCTTATGGTCTCATTTCCATAGAAAAGAG
>CAYPIB010000049.1:0-9071 GCA_964410675.1 uncultured Roseburia sp. | reverse complement strand
ATTTCAAAGCATTGGTAGAGCTAGCCCCCCTCCAAGCCGCTAGCTAAAAATGACGTTCACCATTGCCTGATATATAAGCTGAAAAGATTAGGAGAAGAAAGAAATGATCAGAATATTACCAAAAGAAAAAATGACAGAGATTGAACCACTCTTTAAAAGTGCAGCAGGTGCATTAGTATTAAGCTGTCTCCAAGGTTATATGGGGAAAGGTTATGTAAAAGATGTTACTAAGCCTGATTGTGCTCAGTTAGTAGTCGGTGATTTTTGCTTTTTTGGCGGTAAACCGGATATTGATTTAGTGAAACATATTCCAGAGGAATTTACTTCTGAGTTTATATTAATGATTTCTTCAAGTTTAGCTTGGGAGGGCATGATTGAACAAGTATGGGGAAATAAGGCTGAAAAGCTTAAACGGTTTGCAATCAAAAAGGAGGGGGATATTTTTGACAGGCAAAAGCTGCAAGCCTATATTGACGGACTTTCAGCACAATATGAGCTTTGTATGATAGGTAAAAAAGAGTATGAAATGATAATGAAAGAGGAATGGGCAAGAGATTTATGTTCCGTGTTTTCTGATTATGAAGAGTATGAAAAAATAGGAATCGGTGCAGTCATTTTGCATAATGGAAAAATTGCAGCTGGGGCATCTTCTTATGCAGTATATCAAGAGGGTATTGAAATAGAAATCGATACGAAGGAATCTTTTAGACAAAAGGGGCTGGCAACAGTTTGCGGTGCGAAATTAATACTTGAATGCTTAAATAAGGGGCTGTATCCAAGCTGGGATGCCCATGATCTGCGTTCTGTTGCACTTGCAGAAAAGCTAGGTTACCATTTGGATAAGCCCTATACAACATATTGCGTTCAGGTTAGGTAATATGCCGCATCCATCTTTTGGATCGGAATAAATAAATTCCCATAATTAGACGGACTATTTCTTCCAGAGAAAGAATAAAGTAAACAAGATAAATGGGAAGATGAAATACAAAAGCAGCAACGAGCCCTAATGGGACACCAAAGCACCAAGTACCAAGTAAGTCAATATAGAGAGTATATTTGGTGTTTCCGCCGCTTCGTAAAATACCGCCTGCAATGATCATATTTAATATTTTGGCAAATAATACAAGTGCTAAAGCATAGACAATATAGCAGGTTAATGTTTCGACTTCAGGTTCAATATTAAAGAACTTTACGTAGTACGGAATCAGTAAGACAAGGATTCCTCCGATTAATACAGACCCGATGGCACCTATTCTGATGAGATACCTTGAGGTATCGTAGGCATCAGAAAAATTGTTTGCTCCAAGCCGCTTTCCGACCATGACAACTGCGGCTGAGGAAATACCGGAAAACATTCCAATAAATAGGCCTTGAAGCGGATTGGTCAAGGTCATTGCAGCCAATGCATTTGTTCCCAAATGCCCATAAATAACAGCGTAAATATTTTCACCAAAGCTCCAGGAAAATTCATTGATTAAAATGGGAAATACAATATATGATATTTTTTTGTAAAAAGCAATATTCCAGACTTTAATTGGTCTTAGGTAGATTGCTTTTTTCATTTGCAGGTAAAAAAGAACTAAAATTAAAATTGCTGTTTCCAGAGTTCGTGAAATAAGTGTCCCAATTGCCGCGCCTGTCAGTCCAAGTTTTGGTGCGCCTAACTTACCAAATATAAACATGTAATTAAAAAAGATATTTCCAAAAAGAGAAAAGATACTGGCTGCCAATGGAAAAAAGCTTTTTTCTATGCTGCGAAGAAAAGCAGATAATATCAGCGTTAGTGTCATTGGCACAAAACTTATCGCTATAATTTTCAAATAGTTAGCAGCGACTAATATTGTTTCTGCGTCCTTAGTATAAATGCCTATAATTTTTTGGGGTGCTAAAAATGCCGGCAGGGTAAAAAATAACATGATAAAAATCCCGATATATAAGCAGGAAAAAAAGCTTTGGTTCATTCCCTTTTTGTCATCACGGCCATGATATTGTGCAACTAAAATCGAACAAACCGCTGCAATTGCTGATAGTGTAAAAAGGACAAGCGAAGAATATTTTGCCCCTAAGCCGCTGCCGGCAATGCTGGTAGTTCCAAGTAATCCCACCATTAACTGATCGACAAAGCTATAGGAAGCCTGAAAAATACTTTGTAGAGTAATTGGCAGTCCAATCATTAACATTTCCTTTAAATAAGAGTTATTTGTCTTTTGCATCATAAACGTCCTTTGCTTAATACATAATATTTTCGTAAATTTTCTTATTGCTAGTATATCACGGAATGTTGATTTAACAATTAGTTAAACGCATAACCTTAAACAAAAAAGGAAAGGCATAATTGTGCATTATGCCTAAGTAATGTTTTTAACACTTTCTCTTTTAATTAATGTAACAGGAAGCAAAACAGTGCGGCCGCTTTTGTTTCCTTGAATCAGTTCTTGGAGAAGTTCTACGGCAATTTCTGAACGCTTATACAAGTTTTGTGCAATTGTACATAGCGGTGGGTGACTATATTTGGCAAGAGGAATATCGTCAAATCCTATAATGGAGAAGTCATCCGGAATTTTAAGGCCAAAGGATTGTAAATAACCCATAAATTCAATCGCATAAACATCCGAGGCACAAAAAGCCGCAGTATAATTCCCAATTTGATTTTTTATCTGCTCATAAATATGATAGCGTTTCGTTTTATCTTTGGATAATTCTTTAAAGTCGTTATAATCGATTGTAAATCCTTTTTCATTCAATGCTTTATTTAAACCGATGTAGCGGTCCCAGTCACAGCCTTCACGATTGTCAGACAGGTACATCATTTTCTTATGACCATTTTGAACCAGAAACGCACCGGCAAGATATCCTCCATAAATGTTATCAATTCCAACATCGGAGTAATCACCGCTTACCTTTGTGTAAGAATCGATTACAACAAAAGGAATATGCATGTGATTCCTTAAAGCCTCATAATCTATTTCGCAATATCCAATCAAAATCAAACCTGCCATATTCCACATCGAGGCATAGCGGGCGATATTTGAGATTTTAGTTTCTTCTTTTAACATCATAAAATATCCCTTTTTAGAAAGCTCTTTGGATAATCCGTTTAACATTCCGGCAATAAAAGGGTCTTCAATCATTTTATTTTCATATTTTTCATCATTAAAGAGCATAACGCATACAATTTTTGATGAATTCTGTGCTAAAAGAACTGCCGCCATATTGGGAATATAGCCGCTGCTCTCTAATTTTTCCTGTACTTTTTTTATCGTTCTTTCCGACATTTTATGAGTTTTTCCATGTATCACATTGGATATAGTTGCGGTGCTGAGACCAAGCTCTTCGGCGATATCCTTAATTGTAATTTTTCGATTATTCAATTGAATTTCTCCCTTTTTGTTTTTAAGGTATTGGTTTTAGGTTACTATAATTTAAAGTAAAGTTCAATTTATAAATTGGAGTATGCGTAGTAAAATAAAGGTAAATACTAAAAATTGTGGAAAAATATTGTAAAATGGTGTAGGATAATTATGATTAAACAAAGTTTAAATAAATGTATTTTGTAAGATATACAAATACCTAATATATAGTTCAACATAAGAAAGGAAAATGCGATATGTTAACAGCGGAAAATATTACTTTTCAAGTAACGGATGAGGGAAGAGAACGAAATATTATAGATGATGTAAGCTTTACGGTGGAAGATGGTGAAATGCTTGTTATCACCGGGCCGAACGGCGGTGGAAAATCGAGCCTGGCAAAGGTGTTAATGGGAATTGAACCGGTTATTAAGGGTAAAATCTTTTTAGATGATGAAGATATAACGGATTATGATATTAATCATCGGGCAAAGGCCGGAATTGGCTTTGCTTTTCAACAGCCGCCGCGTTTTAAGGGGATGACCGTTCAAAAACTATTTTCCTTAGCTGCCGGAGAGGAGCTGAGCGATCCGCAGTGCTGTGATTTGCTGTCCGGTGTTGGATTATGTGCAAGAGAATATATAAAAAGACAAATTGATTCAACCTTGTCAGGCGGTGAAATGAAACGAATCGAAATTGCAACGGCTTTGGCAAAGAATCATAAGGTTTGTATTTTTGATGAACCGGAGGCAGGAATTGATTTGTGGAGCTTTTCTGTTTTAGTGCAGCAGTTTGAGCAGCTTCATCGTGAAAAAAAAGAAAGTGTCATCATTATTTCCCACCAGGAACGCATTATCCGCATGGCAGATCGAATTATGGTCATAAAAGATGGAAAGATTGATAAAATCGGTACGAGAGAAGAAATATATCCGCAGCTATTTATGCAAGAGGACTCTTGTGAGTATGGCAAGAAAAGAAAATGTAAAGGGAACTGAGAAAGGAAGGCCTTATAGATGGAATTAGATCAGATTACACAAAGTGTACTTAATAAAATAGATGAGCAGGGCTTTAAGCAGGAGGGGGCTTATAATCTTCGTTATAATGGTTATGCGCTTTGTCATGGTGACAGCGAGCATATAAAAATCACAAAAAAAGCAGACAAGCAGGGAATTGATATTTTTATTAGTAAAGATACAAAGGGCGAAGTTGTACATATTCCGGTTGTGATTGCACAGTCAGGAGTATTTGATGTAGTATACAATGATTTTTATATCGAAGAAGGGGCAGAGGTAACGATTATTGCCGGTTGTGGCATTCATAATTCCGGCTGTAATGAAAGCAGACATGATGGCATTCACTCCTTTCACCTTGGTAAATACGCTAACGTCCGTTATGAGGAAAAGCATTATGGCGCCGGAGAAGGTACGGGAAGCAAGATATTAAATCCGGTTACTAATATTTACATGGAGGAAGGAGCAATATTTACACTTGATACAGTGCAGATAGAAGGAGTAGATTCTACCAAGCGTGATACAAAAGTTGTTATGAAGGGTAAGGACTCTAAGCTTTTTGTAACCGAGCGGTTGATGACACATGATAAACAGACGGCAGTGTCAGATATGGATGTAGTTTTAGATGGAGAAAATAGTTCTGCCCAGATTATTTCCCGTTCAGTAGCAAAAGGAGATTCCATTCAAACTTTTCATCCTAATGCAATTGGAAATAACCTGTGTCGTGCTCATATTCAATGCGATTCCATTATTATGGAACGTGCAAAAGTTGCTTCCATACCGGAAATTAATGCAAATCATATTGATGCGGCAATCGTACATGAGGCGGCAATCGGCAGAATTAACAATGAACAGCTTATTAAGCTTAGAACTCTTGGGATGAATGAAGAGGAGGCAGAAGCTGTTATTGTAGATGCATTTTTAAATTAACTGCTTATACTTTTAAAATACAAATCACTGACGTATTTCCAGTTGATAAGATCAAACCATGCTGTAATATAGTCTGGCCTGCGATTCTGGTATTGTAAATAATAGGCATGTTCCCATACATCAATATTTAATATTGGTGTTCCATAGCAAAGAGGTGTATCTTGATTTTGCTCATTTAAAAGCGCTAATTTACCACTTATGCTAACCAGCCAAGTATAACCGGAACCAAAAAGTGTTTTCGCATAATTAAAAAATTCCTGCTTAAATTGCTCATAGGAACCAAAGTCTCTTGTTATGGCAGAGTTTAATGTTTCATCTGGAATTTGGTTTTTTTGCGGAGACATACAATTAAAATAAAGCATATGATTATAAACACCACCGCCATTATTACGAATGGGAAGCTGGATGAGCGGTGAAAGCGTATGTAAATGAGTCAGGAGATATTCCAGAGTCATAGAATGAAGCTGTTTATAAGGTTCCAATGTCTTGTTTAAATTATCAACGTAAGTCTGTAAGTGCTTGTCATGATGAAAATGCAGTATTTCACTAGAGATTTCCGGTTCCAATCCATTATAGGGATAAGGAAGCGGATTAAGGGTAAAGGGATAGGTTTGATTTAGGTCCATTAACATGTTTACTCTCCTTTAGATAAGTTTTACAATTGTCTAAAAAAACTGCCTATAATATTATAGACAAAATCTTTTGAAATAGAAGCTAATTAGTAATAATAAAGGAAATAAATGCTTATGGAAAAAATACTGCAGATTAAAAATATAGAAAATAATAAAATATATCAAAATAAACAAGGGCAAAATCTTTTAGAAGTCATACTTTTCGAAGAAAATTATGACTTTTTTCATTGCGGTAAAAAAGGAATCTGTGGAAGGTGTCAAGTGCGTTTTGTAAGTGGAGCACCGCTTCCTAGTGCTGCAGACAGGCAGTTTTTCTCTCCTGAAAAACTTAGAGAAGGCTGGCGTCTTGCCTGTACAGCTAAACCTAAGTCAGACTGTTTAATAGAAGTTCACTTTATAACACAAAGAAATATTTCGATTTTAACAAGTGAACCAGAAAAAAATGAGAATGAAAGCCAAACACAAATGCAACTAAATAAGGAAATCTGCATAATAGCAATTGACCTTGGGACAACAACGATTGCAATGGAATTAAGGGGAATAGAGAGCGGTATATGTTATGAGACCTTTTGCCGGATGAATCCGCAAAGAACGTTTGGTGCGGATGTCATTTCCAGAATGGAAGCAGCGGAGGAAGGAAAGGCAAAAGTTTTAAGAGAACAGGTAAATGCAGTAATCGAAGAAGGCATGCAAAGGCTTAGTAAAATAAGAAAGCCTCAGTCAGCAGTTTTGGCAGGAAATACAGCAATGATTCATTTGCTGATGGGGTATTCGGTATCAACTCTTTGCCGAAATCCGTTCAAGCCTGTAGAACGAAGTCTTACTGCAGTTACATTTATATTTGCCGGCGTGAAAACTTATATATTTCCTGGAATATCAGCTTTTGTAGGGGGAGATATTACAGCAGGGCTGTATTATATATTAAAAAATCAATGCAAAAAAGAGACAAGTCTGCTCATTGATCTTGGAACAAATGGTGAGATGGTGCTAACTGATGGTGAGCGGCTGTTTGTAACGGCAACAGCCGCCGGGCCGGCTTTTGAAGGAGGCACAAAAGAGGCAGTCATCGGTACAGATATGATTGCGGCGGTAAGTGAGTTATGTAAACTAAAATTAGTTGATGATACAGGACTATTATCAGAACCGTATTTTAGTACGGGAGTTAAAATAAAACAAAAGTCAGCCGAAGCCGTATTGACTCAAAAGGATATTCGCGCGCTGCAAATGGCTAAGGCAGCAGTATTTGCCGGAATTTGTGTGCTGGTAAAGAGAATGGATATTTCATTTTCGAAAATTTCTAACGTGTATCTTGCCGGCGGTTTTGGATATTATTTGAATGTAGAAAGTGCTTTTGATATAGGAATTCTTCCAAGCGAGCTAAAAGGGAAAGTGAAAGCAGTCGGAAATACATCATTGAAAGGAAGCTTTCTCTACGCCAAAAACATAATTGAAGATGATAAGGCGGCAAAAGAGCCGGAACGAATCGTACATTCTGCTACAGAAATAAATTTGGCCAAGGAGCCGGAATTTGAAAAAATTTATATTGAAGCTATGCAGCTGCGTAATTTAAAAGGAATAAAATATTTTTGCAATTAAAAAGTATATTTTTTGCCGATTAAGCCAAGACTAATTTTGATAAAATAATTTCAGGAGGTGCCAGCATGGCAAATATTTCAGAATTAGAACTTCAAAACCTTCGTCATCTTATTGGTGGCTATGATACTTCAAGCTGCAAAATGCAGGAGTATGCACAGTGCTGCGATGATCAAAATATTAAGCAGTATTTTGAAAAAGGTGCGCAGACTGCAAAACAGAATAAACAAGAACTTATGAAGTTCTTACAGTAAGAGGAGGAAGTAAAAATGGCAATGACAGAAAAAACTATGGTAAGTGATGCCTTAGCAGGTATTAATGGCGAATTAGTCCGCTTTGCAGAAATGATTTCACAAACAGAGAATAAGCAGTTAAAGGAAACCCTAAAACAATTTCGTAGTGATTGTGAAATGTCTCAGGAACAGCTTTATCAAATGGCAAGAGAAAAATCTTATTATGTTCCGGCAGCAAAGGCAACAAATGAAGAAGTTAATCATGTAAAATCTTTATTTACACAACAAACATCACTTTAAAAACAAACAACTTATAAAAAACCGGTCAGTCGTTCGAAATAGAATACTGACCGGTTTTTATGATTTTCGAAAATAAAATTTGAATGTAATAAAATACCAAAATAACGAAAATATACGAAATATTCAATAAATATGATGTGAGATTTTTGTGCAAAACCATGAAAAAAAACTAATTAAAGCACTCCTGCTTGTACGAAATATATAGCCGTGATACTATCAAATAAGCTGAAAAGGCGATAGAATGCCCTTCCATGTAAACTTAATATTAATGAAAGGTGAGGGTGCAAAGCATGAAAGAAAAACGTGGTTTGCTGCGGTTTTTTAATTATACCGCAAAAAGAGAAGCTAAGAGGGGTATTAGTATACTTTTAGTTTTGTGTATGTTGGTAACGATACCAGAAATGTTCTTTTCAACAGGTATGGTTGCGAATGCAGAAGAAGCAGGTCTTGAATTAAAGGTAACCGATTTAGTTCAGGTAGAAATTGGTGATGAAGTTACAACACTTCAGCTTTATAACAATAGTGTTTATGAAGCAAAGGCAGATGTGAGTACAAGTACAACAGCGTCTGAGGAAATCAGCCAAAATGATGTCAGTGGTGATGATGTCAGCGGCAATGATTCAGAGGGAGCTGTAAAGGCTCAGCTGTTAGTCAATGGTGAAAAAATTTTACCGGCAAAGACACTCAACTTAGACAGTGCAGAAGGTGAATCTGTGCCGGTATATTTTAGAGTTCAAGATGGTAAATTTGTAGACTCTACAAATGAAACAGGATATTGGCATACAGCAGGATTGGTAGGTAATTTTACCGGACTTGATTTTATTGATGAGAATGGACAACCGTTAGTTATCGCTAACTGGACTCCGGATGATGCGAATGCTGTTCTTAACTATTTAGGCGGCGGTATTTATGCGAAGGAATTTAAGTTTACAGCTTTAGCAGAAGAACTGGTATTAAAAGATGGAGGGTATAAAGTTGCCTTTGATGGCGGTTGGGATTATTCAATTGGTGCAGGCAGCGACA
>CAYPIB010000048.1:0-21677 GCA_964410675.1 uncultured Roseburia sp. | reverse complement strand
GTCCGGACAGTCTGCGCTTTAATTGTAATTCCACGTTCTCTTTCCAGATCCATATTATCAAGTACTTGTGCCTGCATTTCACGATTTGTCAATAGGCCTGTTTTTTCTATAATCCGGTCCGCAAGCGTTGATTTCCCATGATCGATATGGGCTACAATACAAAAATTCCTAATTTTACTTTGATCAATTTGTGACATCTATTTTTACTCCTGTCTCGTTCTATTGCTAAATCCATTTTAAACTATATATTTTTCTTTCACTGTTTGACAGTATAACAAAAATGGAAACTTTTCGCAATGTAAACGAATCAAAAACAGGATATCAATATTAATTTTATTATTACTTTCTATGGTTCCTCCGGTGACATTGTCATATAGAGGACATGCGCAATCGGGTCAATTGCATTCATAACCTCTTCTACCGTATTGGTCTGTGCCCCAACTTCAATCAAAAGACTTTTTCCTCTATAATGCATATTATAACGATACCCTTTTAAATATATCCTTCTGGCAAGGCCGGGATAATATTCTTTCGCTCTAAGCTGTGCCTGAAAAGAAAAAGCTAAATTCTCTTGAATATTTTCGTTTTTTAAATAAGCAATATCACCATTTTTCTTGGTCCGGCTCAGTCCATTAAAAAACATAAACTGAGCGGTTGGCCGGCCGTTAACATCAGTTACAAGCCGCGTCCCTTCCGCTACGCCATCTCTATGTAAATCAATAATAACTTCAATCGACGGATGTTTCGAAAGGATTTGCTCAATTGCAGGGGCAGCATTGGAATAGGCATAATCCCTGCTTGCAACATCATATTCACCGGTATCATGAATGACATTATACCCGTAGTCCCGTAAAAGCCGGGCTAACTTCTCACCGGCACCTACAATCGTTGTGCTAGTATCTCCCGGTATCGAATCTACAAATCCCTCCTGTGAATGAGTGTGATAAATCAGTATTTGAGGGTTTTTATTATTATTTTTCATTTTTACATCAATACTTGTTAAAGTATTAATGTTTAACTGCTCCGGCGAAATGGATGTTACTTTGTCAAGTACATAAAATTCCTTCATCAATGTATCAAAATTTTGGAAATTAGAAAGTTCATATGTCATTGCCTTCTGCCCTGCTTTTAGAAAGTCTACCGAAGATGCTGCTTTAATTTCCCCCGCATCTGCTCCTGCTTCATTTTCAGCAATTGCCGCCTCTTCTAAAGCTTTCCGGTTTTCTTCCTCCATTGCATGCTCTAAGGACTGCTCCGGTATCGGTTCATGCAGCTCATCCCGGCCTTCATTCCTAATCATTTCTTCAATTGTCTCTTGATTCTCAATCTCAACTACATATTGTGGATTTTCTTTGAAATACCCATACATCGGAAGAACATAGCTTGCCGCTTCTTTACTCACGTCTTCAATTGATACCGGTATGTTTGTTTCCTCCATATAGAGAAAAGCCGGACAGTGCAATGATAAAATCTGCCTTTTGCTCCATTCTATCATTCCTAAACTCGTACTATGCCCTAATATTCCAAATACAAAAAGCGCACGCATAATGCAAAAGCATCCTATAATACAGAGCATGCTTAAAATTAGATTGGGGATTTTGCTTCGCTTCATTTTTTATAGCTCCCACTTTTATTCTATTTATTCAGGCTGTAACTTGTACACTACTGTGCTTAACCGCTAAAAGCCTTTCAGTACCACGAACGTTCTACACAACATAATATATGTCCGGACTCATATAAATAGAATGAAGTTTGAGTTTTATAGAAATTAGTGCAATAAAAAAAGATGTAAAGAATGACGGTTCCTTACATCTTATCGTTTTTATATTAAGCCATTTTGTTAACAGCCAATGTTAAACGGGATACTTTTCTAGAAGCATTCTTTTTATGATAAACGCCCTTTGTTGCTGCTTTATCAATTGTAACAACAGCTTCTGATAATGCTGCTTTTGCTCCTTCAACATCTTTCGTTTCAATTGCTGTATTTACTTTTTTAATTGCTGTTTTTACACCTGACTTAATTGCTTTATTTCTTTCAGTCTTTGTTCTGTTTACTAAAATTCTCTTTTTAGCTGATTTGATGTTAGCCAAGACTTACACCTCCTATAATATGTTCTGTTTGTCATTCAATATCTATTGTTTCCATAACAGCCTGGACACGGACAGTCTTAAGGAAACATACGCATATTATTATATTGTTTCAATATGCTTCTGTCAATATTAATTGTCCATTTTTCTTAAAATTATTTTAAAAAACATTCTATATCGCTAAAATAAAGCTCAAATGATTAAATTTTTAAATTTCAGGACACAATAGAAGCAAAGAAAAACGATATTTTAAAGGAGGCACTACTATGTCCATTCAGCCTGTCCGCACAGATTTAGCTTTAGAGGCACATGAAAATATGGAAGTTGTTACTGAAAACATGCACGGTATTACCGTAGAAGAACACTATAATGAAAAAACCGAGACACAAATCACTAAAGTGTTAGTCACAACAAAAAACGGAGCAAAAGCATTAAATAAACCAATGGGCATGTATATTACAATTGAAGCTCCCAATATGGCTACTGCCGACGAAGATTATCATCGTGAAATTTCAATGGAGCTTTCAACACAATTAAAAGAACTGATTCCTAACTTTGAACAGGAACAGTCCATTTTAGTTGTCGGTCTTGGAAATCGTGAGGTCACTGCCGATGCACTTGGCCCTGACGTGATAGATAACCTCTGTATTACGAGACATATAGTTAAGGCTTATGGAAAGGCTGCCTATAATAAGTCACGAATGCACTTAATCAGCAGTCTGGCTCCGGGTGTGATGGCAAAAAACGGTATGGAAACCGCTGAAATTATAAAAGGTGTTGTAGAACAGACACACCCTGATTTAATGATTGTCATCGATGCACTGGCTGCCCGAAGCATAAAGCGGTTAAACCGGACAATACAAATTACCGATACAGGCATTCAGCCCGGGTCCGGAGTCGGTAATCATCGAGACGGCCTCACAAAGGAAAGCCTTGGCATTCCTGTTATTGCAATCGGCGTACCAACAGTTGTTGACGCCGCAACAATTGTCAGAGATGCTCTCTCCGAGCAGACTCCGGACAAGCAGCCCGAAGCATTATCTGATTTGCTTAACAGTATGTATGTAACAAGTAAAGATATCGATGACGTAATTAAGCAGCTTAGCTACACGATTTCCGAAGCATTGAATATGGCATTTGAACTCAGCTGATCATTTACAAAGAAACTCTCTAATGCCGGCCTCCGCCGCCGCCATGAGAACGGCCGCCGGAAGATACATGATGGCCTCCGCCGCCTCTTGAACTTGATCCTGAAGAAGTGGAAATACGTCTTCTCGTAACATTTTTAGTGAGAAAATCATCTGTTTGGATTGCCATATCTCCCTTTCCGCCTGTCACATACTGATTCACAGTTGTCGTGCGTCCTGTCTTACTGTTCATAATACCGGTAAAAACGTATATACCTGAAATTAACAGTGAGAGAATTAATATAATCGGATAAGTAAGAATACCGCTAAAGCTCCCTCTGCCGCTCATCTGCTTATAAACGGTGTTCACATAGCGGGTATATGCGCCACTTGGATCTTCGTTTGTAATTTTAGTCACACTGTTTATCAGCTTATTTATCATTGCATTCGAATAGGCCGCTTCTGCCTTTCCTGATGTGGAAAGCCATGTGTAACCATCATGCCAGTTATCTAAATAGCAAATACTGTCCCCATAGGCTTTATTGTAACCAAATTTATGACTCTCAACAAAAACATCCGTGTAATCACGAATATCTCCCTCTATCGGCTCATTCATCGTAACAAGAATAATATCGCACCCGATTTGCTTCTCTCGCTTTTGAATTAATGTGCGAAGCTTATCTTCTTGTTCATCCGTAAGTTTATCCGCATAATCAAAAACCCTCTCGGTTGTATCACAGTCTGTATTTGTACGTTCATAATTTTTATTGCCGGCAGTGTAATGCAATACGCTTAAGACACCCAATATAATGAGTGCTGCTATTATCGCAATAATAAGCCACTTAAATTTTTTTATAAAAATTTTCATTTAAAGTACCTCCAAAATCATTCGAATAATGACAAGCAGCAAAAAGCTCAGCCCAAATGTTGCCGCACTAAAAGATACCGCCTTTTTTACCGAAATCGGAGGCTCACCAACTAATTTTCCCGTCTGTCCATTTAAATGAAATAAGTATTGTTTGCCATTATAATCATATTCATATTGCCACGTCGGCAAAAGAGTATAATTTATTTCATTGATACTCATATCTATTTTTTCTACTTCCTTTTTTACGCTGCTATAACCGTGTATTGTTTGCTGCATCATCACTTTTGCATCATTTTTTATTTTATCTTCCGCTCTTGGGCGGTAAGTTTCTTCCTGCTCATTATATCTTTCCGATAAAAAGCCGGACATAAATTTTTCCTGAAACCCTTCCAGCGCACTGTAATCAAACGGCTCCAGTAAATCCATAGCTTTATCATCCATTGTATTTGAGGCATCCACCGGAACTCTGGAAAAGTCAATATCCATCTTCCTCTCTATCTGATAATTGGACCGCTCCGTAAATTCTGTCTCTCCGCTTGTCCATACTTTTATCTTCGTGCCGATACCTTTAAAATAATATTTACAGCCGCAATCGTAGAAAAAGAACGGTACATAGTTTCCTTCCACCTTATCAAGATATCCCTCTGATAAGAAGCTGTCCGGCAAAAACCGTTTTTTGCCGAAAGTTTCTTTTAGTTTTTCCTGCGCCGCTTTTTTACTGATTTTAAAAGGCAGAATCAACCTTGGCAAAAATTCTCCCGTCACTCTCTCTTCCAATATATTGTAGTTGCCGCAATGAGCACACCGGCATGCACTTGTAACGTCGGTTACTTCTAACGGCGCGGCACACCCGGCACAAAAAAAGTCCTCCATAACCGCCTGCCCTTTTTCTTCTAAAGCTGTTAATTTCTTTTTCTCACTGTCCGTACTGGAACAATACGAACAATACATTGTGCCTTTATCAGGTGAATAAAGCACATTTGCACCACAATTCTCACATTGAAAAATCATAAAATTCTCCCTTTCCTCTTCATAATTCTATTAAGATGTTTCACAATTACTTAAATACTATATTATCTAAAGGTTATATTTCCCTCTTCTAAATTGTCAATTATTGCTAACGATTCTAAACGCAGACCTTTGCTGCGGATTAATTCGCCGCCTTTTTGGTTTCCTTTTTCTATCGCAATGCCGATTCCTACAATTGCTGCTCCGGCACTTTGGGCAATATGTATCAGTCCTTCAAGGGCGCAGCCATTGGCAAGAAAATCATCTATTATCAGAATATGATCTTGTTCTCCTAAATATTTTTTAGATACTATTACATCATACGTTTTTTTGTGTGTAAAGGATTCAATTTTCGTTTGATACACTTCACCGTCAATATTGATGCTTTGAGCTTTCTTTGCAAATACTACGGGAACGTTACCAAAATATCTAGCTGCAATACAGGCTACTCCAATTCCAGATGATTCAATTGTCAATATTTTATTTATTCCTGCATCCGAAAATAACCGTTTAAATTCTTTTCCCATTTCTTCAAATAACCCGATGTCCATTTGATGATTTAGGAAATTATCTACCTTGAGCACATTGCCTTCTTTTACAATTCCGTCTTTTAGAATTCTATCTTCCAACAGCTTCATGCTAAGTCTCCTCCTTAGAAATTATATTTCTAAGGAGTATTGTACAACAAACAGCAAATTTTTCCTATATATTTATTTGTTTTTGCATAAATGGCTGTTGTCACCTAGATATAGCTTTGCTATAATAGAAAACAGTGAATTTTAAATTAAATGCGGAGGAAAAAATGACAAAATTAAAAAAATTAACTGCTCTTGCCTTAACAATAGTTATGGCTGCCTCACTGACTGCTTGCGGTACTGTTGCAGAAAATACAGTATTTTCTGTAAATGATTTGTGCGGCAAAAAAATCGGTGTACAGCTTGGGACTACCGGTGATATTTATGCAAGTGACTATGAAGATTTAGAAAGCGATGTATTTCCGGAAGATTACAACGGAAAAGCTTCTACAATTGAACGCTTCCAAAAAGGTGCTGACGCTGTTCAGTCTTTAAAGCAGGGTAAAATCGACTGTGTGATTATCGACCAGGAACCAGCCAAGGCTTTTGTTTCCAAAAATGAGGATCTTATTATTCTTGATGAGAAATTTGCCGATGAAGAATATGCTATCTGTGTTGCTAAAAATAACAGCCAGCTGACAGAAAAAATTAATACCGCTCTTGCTGAATTAAAAGAAGAAGGCATTCTTGATTCTATCGTTGCAAATTATATCGGTGATGATACAAAAGGAAAATCGCCTTATGTCGTACCGGAAGGAGTTGACCGCTCAAACGGTACTCTTACAATGGCTACAAATGCCACCTTTGAACCATATGAATATATTGAAGGCGGAGAAGTGATCGGAATTGATGCTGATATTGCTCAAGCTATTTGTGATAAATTAGGCTATGAGCTCAAAATTGACAACATTGAATTTGATGCTATTATCAATGCCGTTCAATCCGGACGGGCTGACTTTGGTGCTGCCGGCATGACAGTAACAGAAGATAGACTTGCAAACATTGATTTTTCCGACCCTTATGCAACTGCTACTCAGGTAATCATCGTAAGAAAGTAAAGGATACCTTATGTTTAATAATTTTACTGCTAAGTTCTATCAAAATTTTATTGAAGACGACCGATATATGTATCTTGTCAAAGGTCTCGGCACGACGCTTACGATTACCTTTTTTGCCGTATTACTTGGCGTAACACTTGGTTTTATTGTAGCTATGGTCCGCTCTACCCATGATAAAACCGGCAAATTAAAATTTGCCAATTCAATTTGTACTCTATATTTGACAATTATCCGCGGCACACCGGTTATGTTACAGCTTTTAATTATGTATTATGTTATACTCGTAGACTTACCGCTTCCTAAACTGGCAGTAGCCGTTCTGGCATTTGGTATTAACTCAGGTGCATATGTTGCTGAAATTGTCCGATCCGGTATTATGTCAATTAATGCCGGGCAATTCGAAGCAGGCCGAAGTCTTGGATTTAGTTATGCTCAAACGATGCGGTACATTATCATGCCGCAGGCATTTAAAAACATCCTTCCGGCTCTCGCTAATGAATTTATTGTACTTCTAAAAGAAACATCAGTCTGCGGTTACATTGGCATTGTTGATTTAACACGCGGCAGTGATATTATAAGAAGCCGTACCTATGAAGCTTTTCTTCCGCTTCTTGCTGCCGGTTTGATTTATCTCATTATGGTGATTATTCTTAGCAAATTAGTTGGAAAACTGGAAAGGAGGTTAAGACGTAGTGAACGATAAAATATTATTTGAAGTAAAAGATTTATGTAAATCTTTTGATCATCTTACTGTACTTGACCATATTTCCACAACCGTAAGGGAAGGTGAAGTCATTGCTATTATTGGTCCTTCCGGATCCGGAAAGTCGACATTTCTCAGATCATTAAATCTGCTTGAAGTTCCTACAGAAGGTTCAATCTTTTTTGAAGGAATCAATATTACTGATAAGCAGGTAAATATTGATGAATACCGGCAAAAGATCGGTATGGTATTTCAGCACTTTAATCTATTCCCGACAATGACCATCCTAAAAAATATGACTTTGGCTCCTATGAAGCTGCTTCATATGCCGGAGGAAAAAGCCAATAAAACAGCAATGGATTATTTAAAACGCGTCGGTCTGGCAGAAAAGGCAAATGCCTATCCGGAACAGCTCTCAGGCGGTCAAAAACAGCGAATTGCTATTGTCCGGGCACTTTGTATGAATCCGCAGGTTATGCTCTTCGATGAGCCGACTTCAGCTTTAGATCCGGAAATGGTCGGCGAAGTATTAGAAGTCATCGGCGGTCTTGCAAAACAGGGAATGACAATGGTAATTGTCACTCATGAAATGGGATTTGCAAAAGAAGTCGCGTCTCGTGTGATTTTTATTGATGAGGGGAAAATAGTTGAGGATAATACTCCAAAAGAATTATTTGAACATTCAAAAAGTGAACGATTGCAAAATTTTCTGGCTAAGGTGTTATAACTCCTTAGCCATTTTTTCTCCAAGTCGAAGCAGAAAATAAAACTAATACCGGAAACAGCTCCAGTCTTCCGATTAACATATCAAACATCAAAACAATTTTACTGAAATTGGAGTAAAAGCTAAAATTAGCAACCGGACCTACCTTTGCAAAACCGGGACCAATATTATTGATTGCCCCAACGACTGCTGTAAAGTTCGTTTCAAAGCTGTAATTTTCAAGCGATAATAACAAATAAGAAATAATCAGGACAAGACAAAAAGTAGATAAATATACTTGTATCGATTTTAAAGTTTCTTTATCCAAAACCCGCCCTTCAAAATGTATTCTTTTCACACTGCGCGGATGAATGATAAATGACAGCTCTTTTTTTATGCTTTTTAACAGCACAACAATGCGGGAAACTTTAATCCCGCCGCCCGTACTTCCGCCGCACGAACCGATAAACATGAGAACAAAGAGTATTCCCTTTGAAAATGCGGGCCATACATTATAATCAACTGAATAAAAACTTGTTGTTGTCATAACAGAAGCTGATTGAAACATGGCATGGTGAAAGGCTTCGAAAATATTCGAAAATTCACCTTTCAGCTGACAGGTAATGAGCAGTGCGGCACCAAGCATAATAGCAAGATACCATCGCATTTCTTCGCACTTAAATGCCTCTTTCCATTTTTTATTTGCCAAAAGATAAAAAACATTAAAATTAATACCGCAAAGTATCATAAAAACTGCAAGGATTATTTGTACTGTTATGGAATACGTTGCCGTTCCTGTATTTAATGTACCATAGCCACCCGTTCCAACCGTTCCAAAGCTTAATAGCAGCGCATCGTAAAACGGAATTTTCGCTAAAAGCAATAACACAATTAATAGAAGCGTCATAAATAAATAAATTTTATATAAAAGTCGTGCCGACTCTTTAATCCGCGGTGCAAACTTGCGAACCTTTGCACCGGTTGTTTCCGCACGCAATAAATATACATTATAACCACCCGTTAGCGGAACGACAGCTAAAATAAAAACTAATACACCAACACCGCCAATCCAATGGGTAAAGCTGCGCCAAAACATACTGCTGCGTGACATTACTTCTACATCCGAAAGAATGCTGGCACCTGTTGTTGTAAATCCGGAAACAGTTTCAAATAAAGCATCGATAAAGTTCGGGATTTCACCGCTTAAGCAAAAAGGCAGCGCCCCCATAACACTTAGTACAATCCAGCTTAATGACACAGTGACAAAAGCTTCTCTGGCATAAAAATTTTCCTTGTCCGGTTTTTTTATTTTTCCAAGAAAACCAATTATAAAACAAAGTAATGCCACAGCAAAAAAGGCAATACCACTTTCTTTTTCTCGATAAACAATAGCGACTACACACGGCAGTAATAAAAATAAAGCTTCAAACTCCAATACTCTTGCTAAAATGTAGCGAATAATTGAACGGTTCATATTGTATCCCTGCTAAGACTCAACCCTTTCTACTATTATTCCAAAATATCCCGTATATCATCCAAACCATGATTCGTAGTTACTACGACTACTGTATCGCCAAATGATATTCTATCCTGACCACCGGGTGTAATAATCTTACCCTTATGCTGAATCGAACAGATTAATAAATTTCGTTTTAGTCTTAAATCCTGTATCGGTATGCCAATAACCGGCGATTCCTCCCTGACGACAAACTCAAGTGCTTCTGCACGATTATCACAGAGACGATAAAGGCGCTCCACATTACTGCCCATAGAATTTTGCATCGCCCTTACGTATTGAATAATACTTTCAGACGTAATAAACTGCGGATAAAGCACACTGCCTAAGTCCAGCTCATCAATAATGTCGTCGTAAGCAAAATGATGTACCTTTGTTATCATTTTAGCATCGGATATTTTTCTGCCGAATAAGGTTAACATAATATTTTCCTCATCAAAGGCTGTCCAGGCAATGAATGCTTCTGTGTTCATAATCCCTTCTTCCATTAGAAGGTCCCGGTCTGTTCCATCACCGCAGATTATAATTGCCTTTGGCAGCAATGCGGCAAGCTCATCGCACCGCCTTTTATCCTTTTCAATGATTTTAACCCGGATTCCAATAGCCAAAAGGTAATTGGCAAGGTAGAACATCGTTCTTCCGCCACCGATAATCATAACATTTCGCGCTTTATTTGTATCAAGCCGAATCTTTTTGAAAAAGTCCATTGCATTTTTAGGAGATGATACGACCGATAAAATATCATTTTCTTTGATCCTAAAATCTCCATATGGAATCATGACTTCCTCACCGCGCTCAACAACGCATACAAGGACATCTCTATTATGTTTTGCTGAAATATCCTTTAACTGTAAATCACAAAGTATATTACCTGCTTTCACTTTGAATTTCATTAACTCTACTTTTCCCTTAGCAAATGTATTAATTTCAATCGCTGCAGGGAATTTAACAATTCTGGCTATTTCCATTGCTGCCGCATATTCAGGATTAATGATCATTGAAAGTCCCAAAGTCTCTTTAATAAATTGAATTTCTTTACTGTACTGGGGATTCCTTACTCTTGCAATCGTTTTACATCCGCCTGTCTTTTTAGCAATTAAACAGCACAATAGATTTAATTCATCTTGTCCGGTAACCGCAATTAACAAATCCGCCTTTTCAAT
Organism: uncultured Roseburia sp.; assembly: GCA_964410675.1. Lineage (GTDB taxonomy): Bacteria > Bacillota > Clostridia > Lachnospirales > Lachnospiraceae > RGIG3040. Next base: position 10,868 of record CAYPIB010000048.1, on the reverse strand, counting down.
TCCAGCTTCTAACTGTACATTAAAACTGGCTCCATTTCCTACGATACCGAGTACATCGTAAGCATTTGAAGCCCGAAAAACTTTATTTTCTGCAATATCAATGACAGAAATACTATGCCCTTCCTGTGCAAGCTGTTCGATCAGTGTTCCCCCAACATTGCCGCAGCCAACAATAATAACCTGCATATTCCCTCCACTATTACTTAACGTTTGCTTATTTTTTCTTAAAAACCCATTCTCTTTGAATTTGAAAGCTGATTAGAAACAGCATACAATCAACTGCAATCTTAATCACAGTCTCATTGAGCGGCCATAACACATGCCAAGCCCATACAAGTCCCGCGGAAGCCGCCATTTGTATGACTGCAAGGGCATAATACCGAAGCAGTGAGCCTTTTGTGTCTTTTGTGCCGCGTCCAAATACCCCAACCTTATTTACTGAATAATTGTATAACGATGATACCACTCTTGATACCGCGGTGGCAATTAAAATATAAAAATCCGGAACTTTTTCTTTTAGCAAATGTGTTAAGATACTAAATAAGAAAATATCAACAACAAATGATGTAAGAGAAGATAATATAAATTTAAAAAAGAGACTGAATATTTTAATTGAGTCAATAATTGGTTTAAAATGGGTATTCTTATTTTCTTCTATGTATATTGTTTCAATCGGTACTTCAATAATAGGGATTAACAGATCCTTTGTTTTTAAAAGCATGTTTGTCTCATACTCAAACCGTTCTCCCTCTACCTCTTGTAATGCTTCTAAAGCAGAAACCGGAATTGCCCGTAATCCTGTTTGAGTATCCGAAACAGATATCCCCGTAAAAAATGAAAATACCTTGCATGTAATAATATTACCATACCTGCTCTTAAAAGGTATATCTTCTTTTTTAAAATCTCTGCTCCCTAATACTAATGCCCCTGCATTTTCACGCAAAGCTTTGGCACAGCGATAAATATCCTCTGCCCTATGCTGGCCGTCACTATCTGCTGTAACAACTCCCGTACATTCCGGATAATTTTTAAGCACATAAGAAAAAGCAGTCTTTAATGCCCTGCCTTTTCCTTTATTCTCATTATGCTTCAAAATTATTGCATCAAGCTTGCCTGCTTGGTTAAAATATTCATCATATTGTGATGTGCTTCCATCATTGACAATAATAATCTTATAAAATCCATAAGCTTTTATAGCTTTAATTGTTTCTAACAACCTTTCGTCCGGAGAAAGTGACGGAATAATAATAATTGTTGTTTTAAAAACTTCCATAGTTGTATCTCCTAACTTGTTTTGTCATTGGAAAACGCAGTTGAAATAATATCCCCTGCGAGGTTCTTCCTTTCAAGATTAATAACCCGATTATTTTCTACCGTGCTGATGACATAAGATCTTGCCGGTGTTTCACTTACCTCAATTGTAAAAATCAACCATCCCATCGGGTCTAAAACTTCCTGCAGCCGTTCAAGTAAAAAACGGGTAATATGCTCCAGTGTTGGATTCAGTGTGTTAAAAGGTGAAAAGTCATTGATAAATTTATTTTGATATTGCTCTAAGAAACCCTCGATTTTCTTTTCAACCTCATTAAACATAACAAAGCCGTCACTTCCATTGACGGTATGCAAAATAATTTCCCATGTATGCGGATGAGCAGCACCAAGCTTCCCATCAATATAAATTGCATGTGTTGCATTCAAGTAAAAACTAAACCTATATTGACTATATAGCATGATGCTCCTCCTTCTCTAATGGCTCAATAAAATATTCGACACGGAAAATAGCAGTTCCAAAATTTAGTTCATATTGAGCAAATAATTGTTGCACAAAAGACTCAGCTGTATTTTCTTTTCGATTTAATAAGAGAATTAAAAATGTATTATTTCCTAAAAAGCAGCATAAACATTTCTTTAATTTCATTCGTTCAATCATAACAGCAAGCTGCATCAATGCTTTGTCATCAATATCTCCTGCTTTTATAATCAGGCGTACTGAATTTTTACGTTGTTCCACAGTCAGTTTATCTACTACTTCTTCCACTAATTCCACCGGAAAGAAGATGGAATCTCCCATGTTCCTTTCTTGTGAATTTGAAAACATACGGTCCTCGAGCTCTTCAATTTGAAGCCGGTCTGTGCTGGAATCCATTTTTAGCTGTTCTATTTCTTGCACTTTATCTTTTTCGCGGTAAACCAAATATACAACGACTGACAAAAAGCTGATACTCAGTAAAATGAAATAAAAAAGTATGTGAATCTGCAGTGTATCAAAGAATATATGCTTTAATAAATAATCACTGTTTTCTATAATAGCAATCGTTATTTTATTATCATCACGATCTGTTATTTCGGCGCAAGATACTATATACTTCTCTTTATCTTCTAATGTAACCTGAAAAGAATTTTCTGCTTCTGCCAATTCTTGCTTTTGGTTTTTATCAGATGTCAAATACTTTTCTAAACTGCTCCCTGCATAATTTTTTGTTATCTCTTCGTCCATAAACCAAAAAATTTCATCATTTATAGCAGCTATCATATAAGAACTTGCAGATACCGAAAATGTCTCATGCATTTGTCTCATTAAAACATCGCATAAGCTTTCCCCTTCTCTTTCAGCTATTTCACTGCTGCTATTCATTAATAGTTCTAAATACGTTTCATTTTCTTGGCTGCTTTTTTGTAATACTTTCATTCGTGTATTATTCATTTCCATTAAGATTAAAAACAGAAAGAGTAAAACGACACTGACAGAAATAAAAATCAAACTCCAATTTTGCTTTTTTCTCTTTTTAAGTTTCTTCTTTATTTTTAACATTTATATTATCCTTTATCGTGAATCATTTTCTTTAGCTTTTCAATTCTTACTAACATAAATGAGGCATCCTTTTTCAGTATTGTTTTACATGCCGCCATTTCTTCAGTAAAGCTTTTGGCACGCCAGCTGCGGCTTCCTTTGATGCTGTTAATAATACCTGCCAGCCGGAACCAATATACCATAATATTAAAAAGCGGCAACACAAATACATATAGTATTCTAGACCTATAAAAATGCCGCAGCTCCTTATTCCATTTAAGATAAGTACATACATTTAAATAATATAAAAACGCCGATATTGTATACATAACATATATAAAAGTTGTTGATATAACAAGATAGCGAAACGGATAGTTTAAAAAAGTCAGACAAATAAGAGCAAAATACCATATCATTCTTGGAAAAGCAAAAGTATGATCATAGACCATAATCCGTGACATAAAATTAGTAAAAAAGCCTTTTACTAAATTCTTTTGAACCGGAAACATATGAATGACTTCTATTTCGCCCCTCTGCCATCTCTGTCTTTGCAAATACAAATTCTCTGCACAGTCAATGGGATCTACAAAAAATAACGCATTTTCACATATACCAATCTTCTTTTTTAGAAGATATCTGATTTGAAACGTAACATGCGTATCCTCACATAACGTTTCAGTATTATACATCTGCGTTTTTAAAATAGTAGATTTGCGAAAACATGAAAAGGCACCTGACATCGTAAAGATACTATTCAGCTCTGCTTCATAATTTCTTCCTGCTAAAAATGCCTGACAGTATTCATAAAATTCAGCAGTTTGCAACAATCTCTTCTTAAAACGTTTTTCTTCCTTAATCCGGTCCGGATTTGTAAGCACTGTTCCGGTCATACAATGTATATCTTCATGTGCTTCAAAGCGTTTTACGAGATTACTTAACGCATCCTGTTGCAGAACACCATCACTGTCTATATGAACAATATATTTACCTTCACTATTAAATAATGCCATATTTAATGCTTTGGATTTACCTTGTCTGGCATTCATCCATTTTAAATTCACACCAGTATTTTCCTGCTGGTATTGTGTAAATACATCAAAGCTGTTATCCTTACTCTCATTATTTACAAGCATAACGAGAATTTGATCGAGCGGATACGTTGAATTTTTAATCGAATCCAGACAGGCCCGTAACGTCACAGCAGAATTATATACCGGAACAATTAATGTTATTTGAGGAAAATAGCTAAGCTCCGGATCCAACTTGTGGGATAAACGCTTACGTATTAAAATACCAGCCCCAAACATTGCCGGTATGATTTCCATAATAAGCGGTATGATTACCCACGCAGTCCAAAACACAATTTCACTTGATAGAATTTCCAGTATGTTTTCCATAACCAAAACCTCCTATCTTTTGCCTGATAATCTGTCCGTGTGTAAAAACATAATAATATAATAATATTGATAAAAAATAGAACACAATACGACCTATAACAGTATGGGCCACATAGTACATTTCATTTCCCCCAAAATAGATCATCGTACATATAATAAAAATTCGCAGTACATTTGAAAAGAAAATTATAATACATCCGACTATACTGATAACAATTCTTTGCAGCACATCATAAACCTGAAAAAAAATGAGCAGCGAAACAAAAGCCATCATTTCAATGATACCGGAACACTCATAATCAATATACAAAGAAATGGCGGCGTTGCTCTCATAATTATTAATAAATAGAATACTATATTCCCGATAGGCTTCAAACCAGCCTGTCACTTTTCCAATGACACCCGTTGCCGAAGTAACAAGTACAGTAAGAGGTTCCAGAATAATGGGCTGTACAAATATCATTAAAAATATAAAAAAACCGATACTTCCCCATAGAAAATAAAAATAGTCAACCTTTGCACGTTTAAACACGGTAAGAAAGTAAAGCCAAAGTAAAAAGCCAATTATAATTAAGTAATTCATGCTCTTTCCTTTTTCCTTCTTTTCGCAGTTATCCCGAATACTGCCAGCATACTAAGACCAATTCCCATAAAAGCTCCTGAGGAGGTTCCGACAACAATTAAATGCTCTTTACCAATATTAGGATTAAAAAGTTCAATCTTTGCACCATGGCTCATGGAACCTTCCGGCAAATTCATTGCCTTCTCCAGTTCTGACAGCTTCACCCGAAACTCTAAGCGATCACCAATTTGAGAAGTATTATTATGGTACACAATATGAAACGCGGCATCTCCAACATTATATAGCGGATAAGTTCCAGCTATTGCTGAAATTCCCCGATGAATTCCATTGTCCAAATTGTACATATCTTTATTCCAGTCAACATTGCCATTCTTGTCTGTATATTGGAAATTGATGACACTCTGTTGTCCGTTTACCCTAATATAGTAAGTATTGGGGGTAATTTGACTGGAATAAAGGTGGCTCAGTTCAAAATATCCATATAAGTAACCATCATGAATGACAATTGCTCCTGAATGATTTTCCCTGCCATCCCAGCTATTATAAGAAATATTCGTTTTTTTGACATTTTCCCAGTCATCAAAGTAGCCGTCAATTTTAAATCCCCCTGCCGCACTCACGGTAGTTGAAAACAAAACAGCTAATAAAAAACTGGTTATTAACGTTTGCATCATTAATTTCTTCATCTGTTTCATCCCTTTATGTATGAGTCTACATACTAATATATTATTGCTGCTCTTCTTTATTTCCACTATTTTTTATAATAAAAATAATAAAGCCAATCAGAGCAGCAAAACCGATCATTGAAGCAATACTGCCTTCCAGTAAATAAGGATACTTTAAGTAAATGGTTGTAACTCCTTCATCCAAAATCACGCAGTTGTTCTGCTCTGCTATCGGTCTGTCAGGTGTAAATATATCTAAATATGCAATTGCTGCATTCACCTGAGAATTTTCTGTTCTTAGTACTATTCTACTATTTTCATATAAAATGTCAACAGGTACAATTTGTCTTTTTGGACTTTTTTCACTGCTTTCGCCAAATATCTTTCCTACTAAATCCTCTGCCGCCTGATCGGAAGCAATCTCACTATGATATACGAGATTAAATCCGATTAAAGTAATATTCTCATTGCCTGCTGTACCCAAAAACGGAAGCTTCTGGTTATTCATATTGGCATATCCTGTCACGTCTTTCAGCCCTGATAAATAGACACCGCTCCACTGCTTTAACTCTTTGATAAACGGTCCCGTTTCAAACTTACTTCCTTCATACCAAAGTGTCGGAAATGACTCTGAAAATAAAACATTCTGTGCCGTAACACCAAACAGCTCCATATTATTTGTAGACTTATTTTTTGGTATCCGATTCATATCAACATAAATAATTGTTCCACTATCTGCAACTTTTTTTAATTTATTTTCTGTTTCTTTTTTGTCTTTATATTCAAAATCAGAAAGATAAACTTTTTTATATTGACACAATTCTTTTACCGTGTAATCATCCAGACTTGAGGACCTTCCCTCTTCAAAATCAGGAAATAATAAAGCAATATCATTTGCTGCCTGGCCAACCGCCAAATTGTCATACTGTGTAATCGTTCCGAATGTCCCATCTATATCCAAATGAAATAAAATAGATGTTTCATTCTGCTTCGCTAAGGAATAACCAAATTTTATACCGGTTTGAATCAAAGTATTCCTATCTTTTTCTCCGCCTTGTAATTGATTGATTGGAAATAGTAGTGTATCGGTGCCAAGCTCCAAGCTGCGGTCAAATACATAAGCATATTTTCCGTTTTCTATCGCACTATTTAATCTGACAATATTATCAGAAGTTTTTGCTCCTTCCCATCCGGCACCAAATACATATGGAACTTTACGGCCTACACCGGTAACATAATAAGGTGCAAACGATCCATAACCACTTAAATCAAAAAATGCCATTCTCTGTGTCGTAATCTCCTTTGCATCATTTAATAACAAATCATCCGCCTGTTCCATTTGAGCCTGTATGGGACTTTCTACTCGATCCTTTGCTTCCACGTAAATATATGGAATGGATGAAGCACAGTCAAGCGTAATTAGGACACACAAACTAACTAATATTGGCTTTTTCAGTCCCTTCCACAAAAGAAAAGACAGCCAAACAAATGCAAAGGAAACTGTTACAAAACGAATCATCCATAAAAATTGACTAAACGGCAATAAAACAAATAGGCTATATGCCGATTTGCTTGTACATAAGAAGATGAAAAGTCCGGTTATAAAACCCGGCTTTGCCTTTTTATTGCTTAAAAAGATACCTAACATGCATAAAATAAATATGGATAACCCATAATAAAAATTCGTTAAATTACCCGTATACCGCAATGTTGGATTTAGTGCATGCCATGCATTATCAAAAAACAAGGACATTACTTGATTCCCTGCTTCTCCTCTGCTTGCTCCGCCACCGATTAAGGATGGTACTACCCAGACTCCAATCATGCAGATGCCAATAATCATAGCGGTTGCTATTTTAAGAAAAACACCGCTTTTTTTATTTACTAGTGTATAACATCCGACAAATAGAAGCACCGTCGCAATTACCATAAAGGCAATACCAATATGGCACAAGCCGATAAAAGAAGTACATAAAATAACACCTATTATGCTTTTCTTTTTTTGCTCATCGATAAATCTCCAAATAAAATAAAGTAAAAATGGCATTGCCGTATTAATAACAACTCTTGGCAGATTCCCATCTAAAATAAGCAAGCGCATGTTTTCCGGTAGGAAGTACCAAGTAACTGCCATAAAAACAGAAAATCCAATTCTGTTAAAATGACAGCCCAGCATCAGCCACCCGATTGCACCAATGAAAAATATTGCACCACAAAAAAAAATATATGCATCTAATGCTGTGCCGCCGATTAAAAATTGCAGAAAAGCTAAAAAATAAAGCGGCAAAGGGGCCCAATAACGCATGATTTCAACACCGTTATACCACATCGGATCATATAAGGGATACCAATTCCCCGATTTTATATGTTCCAGTAGTAAATCCGCCCGATACAAGTGACAAAGCGTATCCGAGCCTTGCGGGTAAAGACCGCCTGTTTTAATGGTATACATAATTGCGAGAGAGATGCCGCCAAAAAATAACAAGGCAAAAAAAATTTTACATAACGTTAGTTTTTCTATCTGAAACGCTTTTCTCTTATATGTATTTTTTTCTTCTCCCCGTGCCATATTCTCCGGGCTGTTATTCTGTATCTTACTTTCTCTCGATTGACTTTCCATTTCCTTTAATGCAATTTCTTCTTTTACAGTTTCTTCTTTACCATGCCTAACATTAGCTTTTTCTTCAAAAGAAGTCGTCTGAAATTCCCAATTACTATTTTCAGCTAAACTACTTGGAAAAAAGGTAATCTTATTTGCTTGATGATCCAAAAGTTTATCTGATACAGAATACGTACGGATTGGATTTTCAAATACCTCTAACCGTATCAGTTCAAACTTAAGTTCTTCTATACGCGGTTTAAATTCATGAAACAATCGATCTCCGATTGCTTCTAAAGTAGTTTCACATCCTTCGAATAATTCCGTTTCATCTAAATACTGATATTGTAAAGAAGAAAGCCAGCTATTTACATGCTTTTCAATATCAGTATATAAGTCCATCTGCTCATCTGAATCACGCAAAAATAATGTAATGGTAAACGTGTGAAAATGACGCTTCTCTTTATGATTGCCAACATTACTGTGAGCTGCATGTAAATCAAATTTTAATTTATATCCTTCAAATGCCATGAATGCTTCCTTTCAAACCAAGTCTATATAAGAAAATAATATAATGTACATAATAAAACAGCCTCAATTTAAATATCGGCTGTTTTTTTATTTTTACTTATCGTTCTTTTCCTTACTAATCAATCGCCTTGCCTATATCTGTCCGCATATATTTATTTTCAAACTCAATCCAACCGGTTGCTTCATATGCGTGGTCCCTTGCTTCTTTTAAGCTTGTCCCTTTTGCAGTTACACCCAGGACCCGTCCGCCATTCGTTACAATTCCGTCCTCAGTCTGTTTCGTACCGGAATGGAAAACAAAATAATCTTCTTTTCCTTCAAAACTTTCCAAGCCTTTAATAACAAATCCTTTTTCAAACGAGACCGGATACCCATCGGAAGCAAGCATAACACAAACCGCTGCATTGTCTTCAAATTGTAAATCTATTTGATCCAGTGTACCATCAATACATGCTTCAGCAACCTCTACCAAATCATTTTTCATTCGTGGTAACACTACCTGTGCTTCGGGATCCCCGAATCTGGCATTGTACTCTAAAACCTTTGGTCCATTTTCGGTTAACATAAGTCCGAAAAAGATAATTCCTTTAAATGCTCTGCCTTCTGATGCCATAGCATCCACAGTGGCCTGATAAATATATTTCTGACAAAACTCATCGACTTCATTTGTATAGAAAGGACTTGGGGAAAAAGTTCCCATTCCGCCGGTATTTAATCCTTCATCACCATCTTTTGCACGCTTATGATCTTGTGCAGAGCTCATAATTTTAATTGTCTTACCATCGACAAAAGAAAGCACTGAGACTTCTCTTCCTGTCATAAATTCTTCGATTACCATCCTGTTTCCGGCAGTACCAAACTGTTTATCCTGCATAATCGATTTTACGCCTTCTCTGGCTTCTTCTAATGTATTGCAAATTAAAACACCTTTACCAAGGGCAAGCCCGTCTGCCTTTAATACAATCGGATATTTTGATGATTCTAAATAGGCAATTGCTTTGTCGGCATCATCGAATGTCTCATAGCCCGCGGATGGAATATTGTATTTTTTCATTAAATCTTTTGAGAACGCCTTGCTTCCTTCTAGAATTGCAGCATTTTTGTGTGGACCAAAAGCTCTTAGCCCGGCATCTTCCAGCAGATCAACTAAACCGCCGACTAATGGGTCTTCAGAACCCACAATTGTTAAATCAACATTATATTTCCTGGCAAATTCTACAATTTTATCAAACTCTTTTACACCAATCGGAACACACTCCGCTAATTGTGCAATACCTGCATTTCCCGGTGCACAATATAGTTTATCTACTTTACTGCTCTTTGCAACACTTGCTGCTATTGCATGTTCTCTTCCGCCGCTTCCTACAATTAATACTTTCATCTCTGCCTCCGTAAGTGTTATTCCTTTAATCTGTAATTACTGCTTTTCCATTTTCAATTGATACTCTTCCAGCTGAAATTAAGTCAATTGCTTTTGGTAAAATTACCCATTCTGCCTGCTCCATCACTCTTTTTTGTAATGATTCGGCATCATCTTCCGGCCGAACTTCAACTGCTTGCTGCAGTAAAATAGGGCCTGTATCGGTACCATTATCTACAAAATGTACCGTAGCACCTGTTATTTTAACTCCTCTTTGCAGTGCTGCTTCATGTACCTTTAAACCATAATAGCCGACTCCGCAAAAAGATGGAATGAGTGAAGGGTGAATATTAATAATCCGATTCGGAAATGCCTTCACCATCTCTGTTGGAATGTTTACTAGAAATCCCGCCAAAACTATTAAGTCTGGATTTAACTTTTCCATTTCGTGACATAATGCCTGATTAAATAATTCACGGTCACTATATTCCTTTGGAGAAATACATTGAGCCGGTATCCCTTCTTTCTTTGCCCGATCCAAAGCATAGGCTGTTTGGTTATTACTGATGACTGCAATAATTTCTGTATTTTGAATGCTGTTTTGTTTTATTCCATCTATAACTGCCTGTAAGTTAGTGCCTCCGCCGGACACACATACAACAATTTTTAGCATAAAGTAACTCCTTTTTCGCCTTCTTTCAGCTTACCAATGATATACGGAGTTTCTCCCGCTGCCTTAATTGCCGCCATAGCTGCATCCACCTGCTCCGGTGCTGCTGCCATAATCATACCAAGTCCCATATTATAAGTATTATACATCATTTCATCCGTTATATTTCCTACACGCTGAAGCATTTTAAATATCGGCAATACCGGATAACTGTCCTTCTCTATGATTGCATGTGTATTTTCAGTAAGCATTCTCGGAATGTTCTCATAAAA
>CAYPIB010000047.1:0-22013 GCA_964410675.1 uncultured Roseburia sp. | reverse complement strand
ATAAGCTATTAATTATATCTTGCATTTGCCGATATAATATTTATATAAACCTGATAAAATATTGTCTAACATTACAATCGGTCAAGGAGGATGAGATATGAGTGTAAATGGAGTTACTAATTATGGATCTTCTTCTACTGCCTATACAGGCTATACGAAGAATACAAATTCTGCAAAAGATTCTGAAGCTGCTGCTGAGAAGTCATCAACAGGTGTCATCTATGAAAAGAGTACTGACACAAAATCCGCTTCAAAATCACAGCGTGCAGAAATTATTTCAAAATTAAAAGCTGATGCTGATGCAAAAGCTTCCCAAATGAGATCACTTGTTGAGAAAATGATGGGGAAGCAGGGTGTTGCAATTGGTAATTCAGATAGCATGTGGAAGTTTTTAGCGGGCGGCAACTTTTCCGTTGATCCTGCTACAAGAGCACAGGCTCAAGCAGATATTGCTGAGGATGGCTACTGGGGTGTAACGCAGACGTCTGATCGTATTTTGGATTTTGCCAAGGCACTTGCAGGAAATGATTCAGATAAAATGGATGAGATGCTAAGTGCATTTAAAAAGGGCTTTAAGCAAGCTACTAAAACTTGGGGTAAATCACTGCCGGACATTTCACAACGTACATATGACGCTGTTCTTTCAAAATTTGAACAATGGCAGAATGACTATGCAGGTACTACTAAATTATAATATATTAAGAAAGGTGTTTGCTCGCCTTTCGCCGAATGAAACAAAGCCCGGAAAATTACGATGTTTTCCGGGCTCTTAATATTTCATTGCTAACTTCTTGTTATAGAGTTGCTTTTACAATTAATAGTTTGTCACCTTCTCTGCACTCATCTGTAGAAAGACCATTTAAATCTTTGATTTTCTTTACCGGCACATAATATTGCTTACCAATCTGCCAAAGGCTGTCGCCTTTTTTCACAATATAAACGGCCATGCCGGGCAGGTTCTTAAGCTTCTCCCGGTCAAGCTCTTTGACTTGAATATCTCCTATCATCTCCTGTGAAAAGCAATTAAATACCATGCCTGATACATTTACAATTGCTTTGATTTCTAAATTTTCACTATCAACCATACTGATATTCAACTGCTCTAACGAAACCTGTACATTCCATGTACAGCCGCTCTGGATTCCCTTTGTATCCATAACGTAAGTAAAGGGAAGCATTCCGTTAAAGGAGGAGTATGGCATCTGATCATCTCCGGTCACATAAAGGCATTTCATCAGTAAGGTACCGGTAACCTCCAAGCTGTCCTCTAACATTCTCGTTTCATCCAAAATCGCTTCTGCCTCGCTATGCATAACCTGCAGGATTTTTTGCGCTCCGGACTGCAGCTTCATCTTTTCTGCTACACGGCACTTTCCATCATTTTTAACAAGCAGACTTTTGAAATTACCCGGCTGCGTCATCGCAGTCACTTCTTTTGTTACACCATATACATCTGCAAGAATTTCAATCTTTTCTTCACGATATAACTTGATTTGCAAATCCAAGACTGCCTCAAGAAGAACAACTCTTTCCTCTCCGTCAAAGTCCGGTTTCACTTCATACTCCTTCTGTGCAAGGCGGCAGGAAATATCCGATATCATATCCTCCCTGCAGTCATTGCATTCAACCTCACCATTAAACGGAATTGTAGTCTCGTAAAAACGTATCGGCCTTTCCTCTCCTTCTCCTTCAAACAGGAAAAAAGCAAGCACTTCCCCTTCAACCCGGATTTTCCCTTCCATAACTTTAAAATCAACTGCACCAACACGAATAGAATCCCAAATAATTTGATATATGTTGGGAAATCCCGGCGGAAATTCTATTTCTTTATGCAGCCTGTAAATATCTTTTTTGCACACGGCAATCTCGGCAATATTTAATGGTTTTTTCCTATATTCCACCGGTTCATCACAATATAGCTCGACCGCCGCCTCCTCATCATAAAGGCTTGCACAGCTGATTTGAAACGTTACGAGGGAACGCATGCTGGCCTTTCTTGAGTTAATCATTGAAATGTTAAAATCCTCTATCTCGTAGCCGCAGTCAATATTATCCCCGCTCTCAACCCCTTCTATAAATATACTTTCATCAAAGGGTATTTCTTTATCCACTCTGGCTAATAGTTCTTTTTCCTCGGGAGACAGATAAAGAAGGCTGATAAACAGCTTACCGCGAATGTTAACATGATCCGCAGCTGCCTTTACCTCCTCAATCTTAACCTCACCCTCTTCAAAGAGAATCTTTTCCATATCCGGCTTCGTATCCGGAAGGTTAAAGTCTTCTTCAAGAGTAATCTGATTTGTCGCTTTGTTTTTGACATAATCCATATGTATGTTTTTCTTGACTAGATTCATAGATACCTCCTGCCTATTATTTACTCGAATACACTGAAACTTCTTTTATCTCAAATGTATGAATCAACGGCAGGAGATAGAACAATCTGTTAAAATTTTATTTAACACAACCGATTATTTCTTTAATATCAGAAATATTATTCTCACGCATAAATGTTTGAATTCCTTCAACGGTTTGAACCGTCGCATATGGATTTATAAAGTTCATTGCACCGACAGCTGCTGCCGAAGCACCGGCCATCATAAATTCAATCGCATCCTCGGCATTTGCAATGCCGCCCATACCAATAATCGGAATACTTACTGCACCGGCTGCTTCATATACCATCCGTACTGCTACCGGCTTAATTGCCGGACCGGAAAGCCCGCCGGTTTTGTTTGCAAGCGCAAACTGACGGCGGTGAATATCTATTTTCATGCCGGTAATTGTATTAATCATCGAAAGGGCATCAGCTCCCGCTGCCTCTGCTGCCTTTGCCATTTCCTTTATATCGGTTACATTCGGACTTAATTTCAAAATTATCGGCTGCTTTGCCTTTTTCTTAATCTCCTCTGTTATGTGAAATAATGCATCTGTATTTTGTCCGAAGGCAATCGCACCTTCCTTGACATTTGGACAAGATACATTAATTTCCAACATATCTACTGCTTCTTGTGATAGACGCTCGACAACTTCAACATAGTCTTCAATACTTTTTCCACAAACATTTACGATAACCTTCGTGTCAAATTGTTTTAAAAAAGCAAGATCTCTTTCAATAAAAACTTCTATTCCGGGATTTTGCAGGCCAATGGCATTGAGCATTCCCCCGTAGGTTTCCGCTACTCTAGGTGTCGGATTGCCGGTCCAAGGAACATTCGCTACCCCTTTTGTAACGACTGCACCTAAACAATTCAAATCTAAAAACTCACCATACTCCATACCGGAACCAAAGGTACCGGATGCTGTCATAACCGGATTCTTCATTGTGACTCCGGCAATTGTAACCTCAGTATTTAATATTTTTTTCATTAAATATCTACCTCCTCTGCCAAATATACCGGTCCATCCGTACATATTCTTGTATTGTGAACATGGGAATGTTCATCTGCCTCTTTCGTTTTACACACACATCCAAGACATGCACCGACTCCGCATGCCATACGTTCCTCCAGTGAAATATATGCTTTCATATGGTTAGTCTCTGCAAACTTTTTCAAAGCACGCAGCATCGGCATCGGACCACAGGAAAAAATAAGTCCGCCCTCTAATTTATTTTCATGAATCGCATCAATGACAGTTCCCTTCGTTCCAAAGCTTCCATCCTCCGTTGCAATATACACTTCACCGCATTTTTCAAACTCTTCATTTAAAAAAAGCTCATCCCGATAGCCGAGAATTATTTTAATATTTTCATTGTTTCTTCCGGCTTTTTTGTTTTCCTTCGCAAGCATTTGGGCAGTATGTAGCATTGGCGGTATTCCAATCCCCCCCCCGATTATAAATATATTTTTACCTTCCGCTTCCTTCATCGGAAAACCATTGCCAAGAATTCCTAAAACAGCTATTTTGCCTCCGCTCTTATAATGAGAAAACTCTTCCGTACCTTTTCCAACGACTCTATATACAATACGAAGTCTTGTTTCCTCCTTGTTTACTTCACATATGCTGATTGGCCTAGGCAGCAATGTCGAAGCATTTCTTGGATAAATACTAATAAACTGACCGGGTCCTGCATTCTTTGCTAAACTCGTTTCAATCCACATTTCATAAATATCCTCTGCAATTTCCTGTTGAAAATATACGGTTGCAGTTTCTTTTTTCTTCATTTTAGTTTCTCCTTCTTTTATTTTCGATTAAGTATTTATAAAACTTTTCGTTCGTAAATAATTTCACCGGCACAAATAGTACAATGGATTCTGCCATACAGTTTTTTTCCGATAAATGGACTATTTTTAGATTTTGAGACAATTTCTTCTTCCAAGAAAGTGTATTCCTCCTCATCCTCAAACAAAATAAGGTCAGCAGGCGCACCCTCTTCAAGAATCCCCGCATTTAAGTGATAGAACCTTGCCGGCAGATAACTCATCTTTTGAAACAGTTCCGGCAATGACAAATATCCCGGCTTCACTAAGTTAGTTACCGCTAATCCAAAGGCTGACTCCAAGCCAATAATACCACTTGGCGCAACCGTAATATCCTGTTCTTTTTCTTCAACAGAATGAGGCGCATGATCTGTAGCAATAAATTCTATTGTGCCGTCTTTTAGTCCTTCAATGATTGCCAGCCTGTCCTCCTCCACTCTAAGAGGCGGATTCATTTTGGCAAGCGTTCCATGCTCCATCATATCCTCTTCTGTTAGTGAAAAATGATGCGGCGTTGCTTCGGCATGAATATTTTCGCCCAGCTTCCTGCCTTCCCGAATAAGGGCCACTCCCTCTTTTGTACTAATATGCTGAATATTTAACTCAGCACCAATCTCTAAAGCAATCTCTACATCCCTTTTAATCATAGATATTTCTGCTTCTCTATCAGACCCTTCAATTCCAAAATAAGCAGATGCCTTGCCGCGGTTTACACCGTTATTTACAATATATACAGGATTCTCCTCGTGGAGGCTGACAGGCACATTTAGCTCCTTTGCTGTTTGCAATGCTTC
Organism: uncultured Roseburia sp.; assembly: GCA_964410675.1. Lineage (GTDB taxonomy): Bacteria > Bacillota > Clostridia > Lachnospirales > Lachnospiraceae > RGIG3040. The sequence goes on along the minus strand of CAYPIB010000047.1, from coordinate 17,020 downwards.
TCTAAGTACTGCTTCCGCCATAATCGGACTCCCATCATCCGTAAAGCCCGCCGCTCCACTTGCTTTTAACAATGACATATCCGTCAACTTTTCACCCTTTAGACCCATTGTAACTGCTGCACAGCTCTCCACCCGTATTCCAGTTTCCTTACCTTTATCTAAAACAGATTGAAGCGTCTGAACACTATCTACCGCCGGCAGTGTATTTGCCATTAAAACAACAGATGTAAAACCGCCCTTTGCCGCTGCTTTTGCTCCGGTGAAGATATCTTCCTTATATGTAGAACCGGGATCTCTAAAATGCACATGAATATCAACAAGTCCCGGCCCAATCTTAAGACCCTTGGCATCAATTATTGTTATATCCCCGCCTGCAACATCATGTGAAGAAACATTTCCGATTTTTATTATCGTTCCTTCCTCTATTAAAACATCCGCTTTCTCCTGCTTCAGTGAAACAGGATTTATCACACAACCATTTTTAATTAACAGCATTATTGTTTCCTTTCTTTCTATTAATAAGCGTTTACAAAACTTGTTTCTTCACACCCTAATAAGATTATATTATACTTGTTATTTTTCTACAATGCTCTAGGTTCATTATTCATTCAAATACTACAGATTTTTCAATATATTCCATTTTAATGACTACATAAGGATATGACGGACTTTCCTTATCTGCATCCTCGTCAGTTGGTCCTAACAGATTTGTGTCCACATAAATTGCGTTATCTGTTAAATATACTTTGTCTACCGTTATGCTGTAGCCGCCGGTTTTTTGTTTTCCATATCCGGTGCAAATGTATAAATAGCCTTCATCCGCAAATGTAAATTTAAAGGGCTGTTCTTTTTTCTCCTCAATCATTACCTTTGCCTCTTCCGGTATTGCATCCTCACCCAATACTGTAAATTCTAAATCTTTAATTTTCTCTTCTTTATTTTGTACCGCACTGCATCCTACCGCCAATAATATACCTGCAATTAAAATGATTCCTATTAACTTTTTGATTTTATTTTTCTCATGCCTGCTCATTTTCATATTTTTCCCGACAAAATATTATCTTATTTCCAATGTATGAAAATCTGCTTGTCATATATCACACAAAGCAAAAATAAATTTAGATTGTATTTTAAAGGCTTTTCATCTATACTTTTACTTAATACTTTATCAGGCAATTGCGAAATACTATGAATTAAAGTTAGAATAGGAGCTATCAATTATGTTACGTTTTATTTTTGTTGCAGGTTTTGTAATTTTATTCTTAATATTAAGTATTCCTTTACTCATTATCGAATGGGTCATCGGAAAATTCAACATGGATATTAAAAACAGAAGTTCACTTGCTATTGTTAAATGGGCCTTTCGTGTCTGTATTAAATTTTCCGGTACGACAGTTACGGTAATCGGCGAAGAAAATATTCCAAAAGATACTTCCGTATTATACGTTGGAAATCACAGAAGCTTTTTTGATATTCTTCTAACTTATATTCGTGTTCCCAGACCAACCGGTTACGTGGCTAAGGTTGAAATGCTGCGCTTTCCGCTTCTTTTGCACTGGATGAAAAATCTGCATTGTGTCTTCCTAGACAGAAAAGACCTAAAAAAAGGATTAAAGACTATTTTAGAATGCATCGAAAAAGCCAAGACCGGTATTTCTATCTGCATTTTTCCTGAGGGAACAAGAAGCCGTGAAAAGGATACTATGCTTCCTTTTAAAGATGGAAGCTTTAAAATTGCCGAGAAAGCAAAAGTACCGATTATACCAATCACTTTAAATAATACAAGCGCCATTTTTGAAGATCAATTTCCTAAAATCAGAAAGGCACATATCGTTATTGAATATGGTAAACCAATTGATATGAGCACGTTGTCTAAGGAGGAGAAAAAATCGATTGGCACATATGTACAGAACTTAATTCAAGAAACTTATAATAAAAACAAAGCACTTGTTTAATGAAAATCCCCCAAAAGTTAGTTCTCACTAACCTTTGGGGGCATTCCTTTTTCTGCTTTATAATAGGTTCTTTCTCATATCTTCCTTACTCATATTTAACAAATAACCCGGTGCTATATCATAAACTGTCTTGCAGCCTGCCTGTCCTTCCTTGCCCAAACGGAAAACAGCTCTTGCATAGGCAACAAGGATACTGGATGTAAATTCAGGGTTGGAATCAAGCTGTATTTTGTATTCTATCATTTGTTTATTTTCCTCATTCCATCCTGTATTACCACAGCGAATGACAGTTCCGCCGTGCGGAAGCGTATTATGATTTTTTTGCATCTCTGCCAATGTGATGAAATGTACTGTTGTATCATAATCCGCAAAATAATTCGGCATCGTAACAATTTCCTTTTCAATGGCAGCTTTGTCTGCTGCCTCATCAGCCACAACATAACAAAGTCTGCTGTGCTTTTCCCTGATTGACAATTCCGGATTTTCACCGCTTCTTACTTTATCTATGGCCGCCTCAATCGGAATCGTGTACTGTCTTGCATCTAAAACACCGTTTATTTTACGAATACTGTCTGAATGCCCTTGGCTTACACCTTTTCCCCAAAAGGTATAAGTTTTGCCTTTCGGAAGAATCGCTTCTGCCATTGCCCGGTTTAATGAAAATATTCCCGGATCCCATCCAATGGATATAGCCGCCACATGCCCGCTCTTTTTAGCCGCCATATCAACTGCCATAAAATGCTCCGGAATTTTTGCGTGTGTATCAAAACTGTCAACCACATGAAATTTCTCTGCATATTTCGGTGTCATCTTTGGAAGATCTTTGGCACTTCCTCCGCACAAAATTAAGACATCGATTTGATCCTTCATTTCTTCCAGCTGATTTACTGAAAAAACTTTAGTATCCTTACTTAAAACTTGTACTGTATCAGGATTTCTTCTAGTAAAAACTCCGGCAGACTCCATATCGGAATTCTGTCTTATTGCACACTCTACTCCTCTTCCTAAGTTACCATAGCCTAAAATTCCAATCCTTATCTTATCACTGTACATAAATTATAATTCTCCTCCTTTTATTCAGATATTTGCTCTACAATCTGCTCTAAATGCATGCCATGAGATGCTTTTACAAGCACAATATCTCCTTTTTGCAATACCTTTTCACTATTTGCTAAAAATTCTTCGACTGATTCAAAATAGAAATAATTATCTTTCCCTTCCCCGCCTGCTGCAAGGGCTCCGTCATAAATATTTTTGCCAAGCTCTCCGATTGCTGCCAGTGTGTCAATTTTTTTCTCTACCAAATAGGCTCCCATTTCCCTATGCAGCTCTTTTTCATCTTCTCCCAGTTCAAACATAGAGCCCAGAATTGCGCATTTATGTCCTTTTGTCTCGGCAAGAAGTGTAATTGCCGCCTTCATCGAAACGGGATTTGCATTATAGCAATCATCTAAAATAATATATTGACCGGTTTTTATAATATGGCTTCTTCCCGGGAGTGCTTTTACCTGTTCAATTCCCTTTTTTATCTGGTTCAAATCTAGGGAAAGCTTTAATCCGACTGCCGTAGCAGCAAGGGCATTGTTTACCATATGCTCTCCGGGAATCGGTATTGTTACTGTAAAATTGCCAATCGGAGTGTGAATCTTACTTTCCGTTCCTAAAATACCGTTTATTTTAATATCAGATGCAAAAATTTCTCCATTCTCTTCCTTCGAAAAGAAAATGATATTATCTCTCTTTCCCGCTATCGTCAGCAGCTTGTCATCATCCCCGTTTAGAATTGCCGGGCTGTCAGCACTCATATAATCAAAAATCTCCGTCTTTGCCTTTAATACCCCATCCCTGTCATGCAGGTTTTCCAGATGGCATTGTCCGATATTTGTTATGACACATAAATCCGGTTTTACGATTTTACTTAATCTGTGCATTTCCGAAAAATCGCTGATTCCCATCTCTACAACTGCTGCTTCATGCTCCGCTCTTAACCGAAACAGCGTGAGGGGTACTCCAACTTCGTTATTAAAATTACCAACCGTTTTCAAGGTGTTATATTTTTGAGACACAACCGAAGCAATCATTTCCTTCGTGCTCGTTTTTCCGACACTTCCTGTAATTCCTATCACTTTGACATTTAATTCGCTTCGATAAAACTCTGCGATATCCTTAAGCGCTTGAAAACTATCCCGAACAAGCACATGGGGAATATCATCTCCCAGCTTCTTTTCTGAAACTACTCCAAGTGCTCCTTTTTCCATAACCTGTTCAGCAAAGGAATGTCCATCTACGCGCTCTCCCTTTGTTGCCGCAAATATCCAATTATTTTCTATTAATCTAGAATCAATGGCAAGACCATCTGCTTCCTTCTGTAAAAGCTCCTGCGGACCGTAATAAACACCATCACAAACTTTTGCTATATTTTCCAATGTTATATTTTTCATTATATAATCCTTTTTTGTCTTTTATATATATTTTTTTAGTGAAATTTCTATAATTTTTTCACATAGCTCCTCATATGAAATACCCACAGCTAAAGCTTCCTGCGGTAAAAGTGATGTTTGCGTCATTCCCGGAAGCGTGTTGGCTTCCAAACAAAAAAACTCGCCATTCTCATGCATAATAAAGTCCATTCTTGCGTAAGCCTCAAGCCGCAGTGTCTTAAATACCTTTTCCGCACATCTTTGCATTTTTTTAGTAATATCCGCATCTAATTGCGCCGGACAAGTTTCAACTGCACTTCCGGCCTGATATTTATTTTTATAATTATAAAAGCCTTCAATTGGTGCGATTTCAATGAGAGGAAGTGCCTCACCATCAATAATACCAATGGAAAATTCCCTTCCCTTTATATATTGCTCAATGACTACTTGCGGTTCATATGCAAAAGCTTCCTTTAAAGCCGTTTTATATTCCTCTTCATTTTTTGTTATGTAAACTCCAACGCTGGAACCGCCGCAGCAGGTTTTTACAACCGCCGGCATTGAAATACGTTCAAAGCCTGTTTCTCCTGCTTCATATTGTTCTTTTTTCAATGAAAAACCAATCGGTGTTGGAATACCATTTTGGATAAATAATTCCTTTGATACCGACTTATCCATGGAAATTGCCGCTCCTAAAAAGCTTGAACCTGTATAGGGGATCCCTGCAAGCTCCAGCGCTGCCTGTATCTTCCCATCTTCTCCATTCGCACCATGAAGGCCTAAGAAAACAATATCTGCTGCCTGACAAATATCAAGGACATGCGGTCCAAAAAATCCCTTTCCATTATCTTTTCTTAAGCTTCGTACTGCCGCTAAATCCGGTGCCTGTTCCGAAATTTTTCCAATACTTTTGGCCCAGTCCTTTTTCATTTCAAATACAGAAGCATAATCATTGTCTTCATATCCCACATATACGTCCAAAAGCACCGCTTGATGTTCTTTTCTAATAAGCGCTTCATATATCATTTTACCGCTGACTAAAGATACATCCCTCTCTGTGCTCGTACCTCCTGCTAATATTACAACTTTCATGTTTCTGCCTCTCTTTCCATAATTTCATGTATAATAAAAAACAAAGTAGCCTGCAAATGCAATTCATATTCCTCTTTATTTTCCGTTAAAATTAATACACCCTTACCACTTATCATCTCAATACCATTTTCATTCCGTCCAAATAAATAATGCAGTTGATTTTCAATGATTTTCATATATTCCTGACTTGTAATTACATAGTCTATTAATGACAGCAAAAAAGTATTCTGTAAGATTTCACGAGTATTGTATCCATTTTCGCCTGCCCATGTCATATAAGAATCTTCTCTTGCCTGTGAAGCCAGCTCTTCTGCCTTTGCCATAAATTCATCCATAAGTTCACTGCAAAGCAATACATCTACGGGAAATTTTTCAGTCGTCATATAAGCTATATTTCCATATAGCCTTCGTTCAAATTTAGAATTATTTATGGGATCCTGTAATGATAAATATACTCTTATTTGTTTCTGATATTGGTTAAGACCTGTTGTTTTATACAATTCTGCCGCAGCATAATAAATTAAGTCATCATTTATATTTTGTTTTTCTAAATATGCATATGCATTTTGTGAAGCCAAAATACACTCTTTTGAAAATTCTAAATTTTGTTCTTTTATTACTCTTGATATCTGTGCCATCACTGCTGCAAATTCAGCCGTTGCTTCCCTTGATATCTCACCCACGAAAAACTTGCGTTCATCCGCTTCCGGTGCAGTTGCATTATTTTCCTTCTCAGGATATACTCCGGAATATACACCTTTTGTGATTTCATCCTGCATAGAAAGAAGCCACCTTCCCTCAAATACTACTTCATTCAGCAGCTTCGTTTCGTTTCTCGATTTATTTTCCGAATTCTCATTTTTAAAACCAATAATATCATATGCACTTAACAAATCTGATACGATCTTACACCCATCTGCAACATCTTTCTCAAAACCTTTTCCGGTATGCCATCCCCCATGTGTATCAACCGCTGTACCAGTATCCTCTTTAAGCACCGTTTCTTTTAAGTGACATGCCTTATGGTTGTTAATATACACGGATCCCTCTAAATCCGTGCCGCATCTATGATAATAAAAAGTATCCAATATATTTTCATATAAACTTTCAAAAGCATTTTCTTTTACTTCAAAAGGATAGGACTGTCCAATCACCGATGTTTCTAAATAATAAACACCGGGCTTTGTTACTTGTGAAAAATCTCCTTTACTAATATATTCCTCATGAAGCGCATCATATTTAGCTTTTCCAATGTTTCCCTCATATACTACCTGATCTGTTTCCTCCAAAATAACCCGAAAAGTCTCGGACAGATTTTGCCCTCTAAATAATGCCACCTTTTGTCCCTCAGCCTCATATCCATTACGATCTACAAGTACTTTTGGCAAAACCGATGGCTTTTCAAAGTCCACATCATAAACAGCCTCCTGCAAAAAAGCTTCCGGCTCCTGCGTCTGTCTAATTGCATCATCCGGATCTGCATATCTACAGCCAGAGCATAAGAGTAGGATAAGAATGCATATTAAGGCTGCTTTTCTATTTTTCAATTCATCGTCCTCCAACTATTTTAAAGCACTCCTTCCTTATTTTTAAATAATAAAAAGGAGCATTTGTAATTGCACAAATACTCCTCTAGTATACGCTATTTGTTTTATGAGGTAAAGATGATATTCCTCGTTTTTTATTCGAGCATACTCATTGGACTGAGCGGTACTCCGTCCTTGGCAACCTTAAAATAAACATTAACTCCCTCTACGGAATAATATTTAGTAGGTTCTGCAGTAACACCGATAACCTGACTGCGCTCTACGCTTTCGCCTTTAGATACTGTAATGTCCTTTAGCTGGCCAAGGGTAATTGTATACCCGCTGCCTAAATCCATTTCTACATAATTACCAATTTCTGCATCAGTGCCAACTGAGATTACTTTTCCCTTTGCCGGTGAAGATACTGTTGCATCCAAAGAAGCAGAAATAATAACTGCAGGGTTATATTTATACTGTTGCAGTGTCGCAAAGAAAATTGCTTTATCCATGCTATAATTCATTACTACATTTCCTTGGAGCGGCCACGATAAACCATCACTCTCTTCAAAGTGATAATTTACAGGAGCCGCCATAGTTTCCGATGCTTCCGTATCCTTTTGTGTATCCTCTTCTTCTTTTGTTTCACTCTCGGCAGATTGAGATTCATCATCTAAAATGTCTACTGTCGAGCTTTCCCCGACACTGTTTTTGCTTACATCGCCGATTCCCGGATTTACTACACTACCGCCTGTTGTCTGTTCAAAGTTAGGAGCCGTATCCACATCCGCAGATAAATCCGCTGCCAATCCTGCTCCAAGGGAATCCATGTCACTTCCTGTATCTTTTTCTAATTGAGTAAAATCCACTACTTGCCTATCTACATTTTCTTTTTCCTTTTGATTAACATAAACACCTGTCATTGCACAAGCTGCTACAATAAGAAAAGAGGATACCATCATTGTTATTTTTTCTTTGTTTAATCTAGTTACATTACGCTTCTTCATAATTTCCTCCTGTCAAAACCAATCTTTTACTTTAGTTTTCACCGGAGTTAAAAAATATATACGTTTATCTCTTACTTATCGTTAAATTTTCAAAAAAATAATTTAAAATTTCTATATAATCGTCTCCATGCCGTGCCAGATAATCAGCGTAGGCTTGATCCATACCGAGTCCATGTCCAACTCCTTTTGTTTCAATTAAAAATTCATCCTGACTCTCTTCGATTATAAAGTTTGCCGATGCCAGCTTATAAGTATTCCGAAATTGTTCTCCTGACATTTCAATCCCATTACAGCTTACCGAAAGCACATACCCGCTGCTATCCCTTTTTTTAATTTCAGGCTGTGTCAATTCCTTTTTTGATATTTTTTTCTTTTGAAGAAATTTTTTATTTTCTACATTTTTATCACATTTTGCTTGTGTTAAATATTCATAACGGCCATCAGAAAATATTTCACTTCCATTTCTCGTCTCACCACTGCTCATGGAATGATAAGAAACCTCTACCGGCTCCTCTTTATATACAAGAATAATTCCTTTTGTCTCTAAAACAGCCGACTTGCATTTTTCATAATACTTCTCATAATCTTCCTTCCATAGCTTTTGCATCTGAACAGCTGAAAGATAGGAGGATACATCTGTTGTTTTAACAATTTGTCTTGTCACAGCCACGTCCTGTCCCGATACACTATTCTGCTTTTGATTTCCCAAAAGCTTGGCAAAATAATTAGTGCGCAAAAGAACTGCCTGAGCTTTGATTGCTTCCATCCCGCTATCGATTGGAATTACAGATGCAATCTCCCCAATTAAAAAATCCTCAAGAGGAATATACTGTGTAAAAAGCGTACCCTTATATTCTACATAATATTCGGTTTCTTCTTCCTCTACAGACTCTAAAACACCAAAATCCTGTATTTTAGGATTCTTTCCGCTTAACAATCCTGTTACACAGGGAAACAACAGCAAAATAGACATAAGTACTGTAAATTCTTTCATTTTTTGTCTTATATAAATCCCTCCTTTCTTGAAGTGTATGTACTAATTCCTTAAATATGACACACGAAATTCTGGTCATATTCCGATGATACAGAAAAGCGCAGCAACCAATGTCACTACGCCTTTCCGGTTTTCCTATTTCATCAGATCTAAATGCTGCACGGTACCGGCATTTCCATTTTCATATAAAAAAACACCCGTACTCCTTATTTTTCCGTTCGCTTGATTATCCTTAATTGAATTTAATGAAAAATCGGTACTGGCTTTTTGCAGACAAATAGCACCGACGCCTGCTTTTGAAACATGATATAGCTCATCATTTCCATTTGCATCCTGCGTCCAAATCAAAAGCTTATCCCAAATTTCATCTCCTTCATCAATCCAGCCGTTTCCATCGCTGTCATACTTACTTAAATCATAAAATCCGTCGCCGCTTTTTGTTCCAAACAATTCATTTCCATCGTTTATTTTACCGTCACCGTTTTTATCAATTGCCAAATAGCCGCTTCCTTGATTTAGTTTTGAAATAGTGTCTAAAATACCATCTCCGTCAAGATCAAACTCAAACTTTTGATCTGATACTTGGGCAATATTACCGTCTAAGTTAATAACAAGCGGATCTACTGCCTGCACAATCTCTTTTGTATATGCCATCTCATAGTAGGAGCGAAAGCTTCTGCTCATCGTCATATCCAGATTAAAACTGATTTCTCTGCCGTCTGCTGTCCTGACAGTACCAACCGTTGAAAAATTTGTTGTCTCCTGCTCCTCAAATAACACGCTGAGATTTGCTTCATATGTACTTTTAACTAGTTTTGGAGATAACTGCTGTTGCTGTGCTAAATCATTGTCTTGCTTCCATTGCTGAAATGACACTTTTTTGTTTTTTGTGCCGGTGAAAAGCCAGTACATCAAATACTGCATACATTCATCCCGAATCTGTCCTATCAATTTTTTATCGTCGACACTTGAAATATTAGAGATATTCCGGCTTAGAATCTGCTGATTACCTGTACGGATGTTTCGCTGCCCTTTCACTTTGTTTGATTTTCCTTCCTCCTGCACATTGCTTCCAAGTCCTAATTGTAAATTACCTGTCATTGTTTTTTGTTTTAGTGAAAAAGTGAAGCTCCTCTGGGATTGTGAAACATAGTTTCTTGAGGAGTTCATCCCGATTACACTAGAATTAATTCTCAATTTTACCCCCTTCCTGCCTTCGCCCGTTTTGCCAAAGGTACCTCCTTGTAATCCTTGCCGCGTTCACTACGATGATTATTTTATAACGCATACAAAAAGGATGTTAATCCAATCGGGATATCCATTCCCTTTTTTCATACCATCCTTGGCTAAGCAATATAAATTCCAAGCAATTATTATTGGCCGATAACAATTGTCCCGTAACTAATATATCGGTCAGTTCAATCTTTCCTTTAACTTTCCCAGGGTAAAACTACCATTTGGGGAACAGACTTTTAAGTATTCCCAATATCCAAAAACACACTCCAAGACCAAGACAGCAAAAAAACTGCTGCCAATATAGAATCTGAGGCATTTCTACATAAAAAACAAATCCAAATAATGCATTTCCAACTGTAAGAGAATATAATATGTATAGTAAAGAGCTGCCGATAACAAATGCAGCAGAATTTGTATAAAGTAAAATAGCAAATGCAAAACCCTGCATTAAAAAATAAATTACCCACAATGAAAAAAAATGAGCAATAAAGTCATTCAAAAAAATAGTACATATTTTTGCCGAACACCAGGCAATAGCACAATAAATTATATGAAACAGCAATGCTTCTTTCACAAACCACCTTTCAAAAATAAAGAGAAGTTCCCTGCTCTCTTCCTCAACAGCAGGTGCCAGAAAAAGAGCGAGTCCAAGCGCTGCCAATAAAGATCCGCCGACCTGAAAAAGTAAAAACATACTTTCTTCGCAATCAGCCATACTCCTCCCTGATTTTAAAAAAAAGGCACATAACCCCGGAAGTATAATGAAATAGATGAAAAGACAGCTTATCATATATGTTTTTATTCTTTTAAGTAATACAAATAACATGTTATATACTTTTTTCATTTATTTTTCCGTTCTTAGCAATAAAGTAATTTATACCAAAAAGCAGGCAAAAATTTATAATATAAAATATTCCAATTTCTAAAATACAAATATGTACTATATCAGCAGGATATAGTTCCGGTAAGAATAATAAAATTATATATATAAATGGCAGTGCAATAAGATTTTTTCGAAACATCAAAAAACTTCTCTTGCCCCAGTGAAACAGTTCTCCCTCTCTATCGGTATACAATTTTTTAAACTTTGCCTTTTGAATATAAAAATCTAATATTGTCGTAAACGCTAAAAATACAAAACCTAAAATCATTGGCAGTATGACCTGCTTCTTACCATTTTCCTGAATTGTACGCATTTGTGAAAAACTTTTTATGGAACCTAGTGGTTCTAATGCATGCTGCAGGTTTTCTAAAGCTTGTTTATCCTCGCTTTCAAAAAAAGCATTTAACCCGCCATGGTCTATACTTTCCATTGCTGATTTCACACGATCACACTGTGGATTCAATAAATAGACAGTACTCTTTAATCCTTTAACTTCCATCGTCTGAAGACGAAAGCCATCTAAATCGGACCAGCCATTTGGTAAATAGTCCGTTTTGATTCTGCCGACAATTTCAAATGATATTTTATTTCCGTCTTTTGACTTAAACTCAATTTGCCCTCCAACCTTATTTTTATTTCCATTTATAATAACTGCTTCCCTTTTATTACCCTCAAACATACGTCCATTCGTTACATTAAAATTAATATGTGAAAGAATATCTTCGTTACTCATCGTATGATAAGAAACACCAAGCACTTCTTTATTTTTAAGCACCGGACTATAAGAGTAAATGAACATTGAAATTTTTTCTCCGCCAATTTCCCGCGCTAAAAGCTTTTGATAATATTGCATAACAATACGATTTGAATCTTTGTAAACCTCATCCCATTGCTTTGTTTCCAATGCTTCCTTTTCTGCTTTCTCATACAAGTTATCTAAGTCGGGGGAAAAGCAAAAGCCATTTTGAAAAATATCAAACAGCCTCATTCCCTGCTCACCTTCATACCATTCGTGAGCATTACCGAACGTTACCCAAAAGAATATTCCGGTTATTGTATATAACAAAAAAATTGCAAAATTAGATTTTTTTATTTCTTTATTTTTCATATTAATCGTGATATCCTTTTACTACTGCGAAATACGCATCTTCTAATGTTTCCTTCTTTTTCAATAAGTTCTGCTCTTTTTGGCAAATTACCCGGTTCATAATAATCCCCTCAGATTCTATTGCTCTGATTACCTCGTATGGTCCATCAATTTCATCTGTTTCTGCCGCTAAATATACTTTATCTTTTACTTTGTGAATTAGTTCTGACGGCTTACTTTGAGTTAAAATATTCCCGTCCTCCATAATAAGAAGCTGGTCACAAACTGCTTCCACATCTTCCACAATATGAGTGGATATTAAAATTAGTTTGTCCTTTTTTATTTTAGCCAATATCGATTTAAAACGGGCACGTTCCTCCGGATCTAAGCCGGCAGTCGGTTCATCAAAAATTAGAACTTTAGGCTCTCCCAAAAGTGCTTGGGCAATACCAAGCCGGCGAATCATTCCCCCTGATAATTTATCAACTCTTACTTTTCTTTTGTCCTCCATGTTTACAGTTTTTAGACATTCCACAATGCTTTCCTCTTTGAATGATTTGGGAATTTCCTTTAAATCACAAAAATATTGCATAAAGTCTTGAACTAAGAAATTTTTAAAAATACCGAATTTCTGTGGCAGATAGCCCATATTTTTGCCCTCTAACACAAGCGGCTGCATGCTACTGTCTAAAAATGCAACAAAACCATCCGTTGGCTCGTATAAATTAATAATGCAACGAAGCAGGGTTGTTTTTCCTGCTCCGTTTGGTCCCAATATTCCATATACATTTCCATTAAGCGTGGCTGTTATTCCAGTTAATATTTCTTTTTTTCCAAACTTTTTCTTTAAATTCTTAATCCGAATTATCATCCTTTGGCTCCCTCTTACTTTCAAGATATTCTCTATAATTCTTTTCAAACTCTGACATTGTGTAATCGATAACGAAAATTTGATCTTTATATACAATTTCCTGCATTGATTCTTGAAAATAGGGTAAATAAAAAATAGTAATTTTTCCTGTGCTTTCCTTTTCTGCATAATCTGCCTGCAGTATCTTCATACGCTCTATCATTTGAATCTGCTGCTGTGCTCGTGAAGATGCATCCCACAAAACAGGGGAAATAAAAGTAATTCCTTCTCTGACTTCTTCTCGCACCATACCGCCAATCAATGTAACTCCCTGGCTGTTTCCCTGCCATTCATTTTCAGAAATTTTATTTAGATTACTGTAAACCGGAAGCAGAGTATTTATCTTTACATAAAATTCAGCATCCTTTTTTGGCATACAGTCTTTGTAACCACTCTCATCATATACCTTACAATATCCGGCAATGGGATAATACGGAAATCCTGCTTTTAAATAAGCACCTTTCCATTCTGAATAAAATGGGCACCCGGTACCTTCATAAAGAATGGTAATTGATTCGGTCTGATGTTTACCTGCTTGAACGCACAAATAGTCTCCTTCTCTCGAAAAGGATAGTGCCTCCTCGTTTTGATTTACTATTTTTTTGATTTTATAATTGTGATATAAGGTAAACTTATAATTATCTCGTTTACTATCATCCATATGTATCGTTACATTTGCATATAATTGATTGTAAAAGCTTAGTTCCATCTTATATTCCGTAATGCAAAAATCTGCTGCTTCTTCTAAGCTGTCAGCTTCATGCCCTTGTTGAATATAATAATCTTGGGCATAAAGTAAATAACCATTTGGGGTGACTCTCGTCTCGGTTAAATCTGTATATGGAAACGCTAAAAATGTGACTGAAATGATAATGACGGCTGCTTCCATGCCAAAAAGTAAAATACCAATCAGCTTCTTTTTTTTCCAAAAATACAAGGAAACTATGAAATGACAAATAAGAAGCCAAATACAAATTAGTACCACTCTTTGTATTTGTACCGGAAATCCAACATATAGATTCGGCATAAAATTGATATTTTTAGGAAGCAGTGCAAAAGCATTTCTGACCTTATAGAAATCTATAAATAGTTCTGCAAAAAGCATGTCAATGACATCCGCTATTCCTGAAAACATAACTGCAAAAAATGTCAGTAAAAAAACTCTGAGTGTTTTATTTGATACTATTGATATACATTTTCCAAGTAAAATTGCCAGTATACCAATCATACCTGCATTAACAAAAATATTTTCAATCACATGATAAATAAATACACTGTCACTTTTACCGAGCATTACACATAGCAGTGTAATGAAAATTATGAAAAATATAATCATTACGATATGTATTTTTACTAATAGCCATAATTGCTTTTTTTCTTCTTTTTTTCCTGTAATACTTCTTACAGCCTCTTCCATATGATCACGCTTAAAAATGTAAAAAAACTCATATGATATAATATAAAGAGCAAAAAAGTAAAAAATTGCACATAGATTAAAAACCCATAAAATTGAATACGCCTCATCTAATGCCGCATCCGTCATAAGCTGAACAAAGCAATACATCTCTTTAAAGATAATATAGACAAGAACTAACGATAGTAATAAAATTTCTTTATTACATTTTCTAAAAACCAACCATGCACTTTTGGATTTCATATTTTTCCTTTTATCTTGCTGTAATACTGCCATTGCCTATTCCTGTCCACCATAGCCGCAGCTTCCATAAATAAGCCTTACCACTTATTCTTGCAGTCGTTGCACTCGCCTTTTGCCCAGTAGAAACATGCACTAGATGGGCTGTTACATATTTACTTGTTGCTTTATTGTAATACATAGCCGAAGCATACATAGGACCTTTTTTTTGGCATGTCGCCTTAAATGTTGCCTGACACATCGTACCCCCTGATACTTTGCTGTATACCCCTGTCGCTTTGGGCTTTGAAACGCTTTCTGTACCGGTTGCCGCAAAAGTTGTCATTGGCAATGTAATTAATAAAACTGCTCCCAGCATTTTAAGTTTTGTAAATATTTTTTTATAAATCATATCTTTAATACCCCCTTTTTTTAGTATAGTAAAACATAAAGAGTACTTTGTCAACATATTTACATTCGATTCTCTATCTAATTGTCGCACTATCCGACAATTGTCTGCTTGAAGTTTATCTTTCCCATAAAAAAAGACTGTCCACACTTATGAACAGTCTTTTCATTATCTTTTAAACTCTATTGTAATTAATGAGACAGCCTTTTAAAATAATCTGTCTTTCTTCATCTGTCATTTCACCCAGCTTTAAGGTGAACTCCTTCATACTGCCCTCTGCTACAACATACGCGGTCAGTTCGCTTTTCTTTTCTTCCACTGCCTGTCTGATTTGAGGAACGAACAGATAATCCAGCTTCTTAAATGGAAGCTCTCCCTTGTCAATAATGAACGGAAGCATCCCCCAATTAATTAAGTTCGAGCGGTATCTCTTTGTTGCATACTCGTTGGCAATATTTGCCCATCCGCCAAGCACCTTCTGACAAGAAGCAGCCTGTTCTCTGGCTGAACCATCACCCGGCTTCACTGCAAAAATAGTACTACCGAACCCGGTGTTTTTAGAACATGCATCCTCAAATTTTGATTTTATTGTATCCATAATCGGTTCTAATTCCGGTACTGCTTTTTTATAGCAGGTACCTTCTTCTCTTGCCTTTTCAGCTTTTTGAATTTCCTTAGCAAGTCCGACATAAGCCGGGTCTTTTCTGGATAATGTGTATTCTGCCAGTCCAAGCGGATTGGAACGATAAGAAGATGTCTCTCCGGAAGGAATTAATTCATCCGTTGTTGTAACCGGATCATGAATTTCACACACTACTTTTAATACCATGTTATCCGGAAGTGCACTCATTTCCGGCCAGTCTTTAATGTTAGGACCGAATTTGACTTCTACGCTTGGGTCTGCCTCGCCCTTAGAATCAAATACTCTGTTTTTATAAATATTTTCATCAAAGTAATATTTGTATTTTGTAAGGTCTGTATCGATATCAGTTGCTGCTGTTAAGAAGCCTTTGTTTGCTGCTGTTGCTGCAATGGAGCGCGCATCCATAAGGGCAACCGAAGATATTTGACCATTTTGCAGCTTAGAGCCTTCTCGATTCGGGAAGTTCCTTGTCGAGTGGCGGATACTAAAGGCATTATTTGCCGGAGTATCACCTGCACCAAAGCAAGGGCCGCAGAATGCTGTTTTAATAATTGCTCCTGTCTCCATAAGCTTTGCGACACTGCCGTTTTTCACCAGCTCCATATAAATCGGTGTCGAAGCAGGATAAACACTTAATGTAAACTCATTAGGCCCAATGCTCTTTCCGTTTAAAATATCCGCTGCTGCACAAATGTTTTCAAAGCCGCCGCCCGCACAGCCGGCAATAATTCCCTGTTCAACATAAAGCTTTCCGTCCACGATTTTATCCTGTAAAGAATAATCTACCGCTCCGTCTAAGCTGACAAGTGCCTTCTTTTCCACGTCATGAAGAATATCCTTTAAGTTAGCATTGACTTCCTCAATCGTATACGTATTGCTTGGGTGGAAAGGCATGGCAATCATCGGCTTAACCGCTGATAAGTCCACTTCAATCATGCCATCGTAATACGCTGTCTGTCCAGGGTTTAATTCTTTATAATCTTTACTTCTGTTATGAATATCATAGAAGTCCTGTATTTCATTGTCTGTTCTCCAAATGGAAGAAAGACAGGTTGTTTCTGTTGTCATGACATCAATACCAATACGGAAATCGGCACTCATGTTAGAAACGCCGGGGCCAACAAATTCCATCACCTTATTGTTGACATATCCATTTTCAAATACCGCTCCGATAATAGCAAGTGCCACGTCCTGAGGACCAACCCCCTTTGCCGGAGTACCCGTCATA
>CAYPIB010000046.1:0-22057 GCA_964410675.1 uncultured Roseburia sp. | reverse complement strand
TGAAATTCTTGCGTTTTTATTGGCATTCTTTAAATCAAAAATAAGCTGTGCCAAATCTTCAATCGAATAAATATCATGATGCGGCGGTGGTGAAATAAGTCCCACACCCGGTGTCGAGTGTCTTGTTTTGGCAATCCAGGGATATACCTTCCCCCCCGGCAGGTGTCCGCCTTCACCAGGCTTTGCACCCTGTGCCATCTTAATCTGAATTTCCTTTGCGCTCACTAAATATTTGCTTGTAACACCAAATCGTCCTGAGGCCACCTGCTTAATTGCGGAACAACGATTGTTACCATCCGGCCCGGCCGTCAATCTATCTAAGTCTTCACCACCCTCGCCTGAATTGGATTTTCCATGCAGTGTATTCATAGCAATTGCCAGCGTTTCATGAGCTTCCTTTGAAATAGAGCCATATGACATCGCACCTGTCTTAAATCTTGTAACAATCGATTCCACACTTTCGACTTGATCAATCGAGATACCTTTCTTAGGAAATTTGAACTCCAAAAGCCCTCGTAAATTTTTAATGCTTGTTTCACTGTTAATATTTTCCGTATACTGCTTGAACATTTGATAATCACCGCGTCTCGCTGCCTCTTGCAGCAAATGGATCGTAACCGGATTATATAAATGCTCATCTGCCCCGCTGCGCATTGTATGATGCCCAGGACTGTCTAATGTCAAATCAGTAGAAAGACCAAGCGGATCAAATGCCATTGAATGCAGCTCATCAACCTGTTTTTCAATATCTTCTATTCCGATTCCTCCTACACGGCTTACCGTATGTGGAAAATACTTTCCGATGACATCCTGGTTAATACCAATTGCTTCAAAAATCTGTGCCCCCTGATAGGACTGAATCGTAGATATACCCATCTTTGAAGCAATTTTAACAATACCGCTGAGAACAGCATGATTATAGTCTTCAACCGCAGCATAATAATCTTTATTCAGCATTCGATTGTCAATCAGCTCTCTAATTGATTCCTGGGCTAAATACGGATTAATTGCACATGCACCGAAGCCTAATAATGTGGCAAAATGATGCACCTCTCTTGGCTCACCGGACTCTAATATAAGCGCTGCACTTGTTCTTTTTTTCGTTCTCACCAAATGTTTATTTAATGCAGATACAACTAATAAAGAAGGAATTGCGACATGATTTTCATCCACACCGCGATCCGATAGTATCAAAATATTAGCTCCCTCCCGGTAAGCTCTGTCAACCTCTACAAAGAGTCTTTCTATCGCACGCTCCAAATTTGTATTTTTATAATAGGTAATCGGTATGACTTCCGTTTTAAATCCGTCCACCTTCATACTTTTAATTTTCATTAAATCCGTATTTGTTAGTATCGGATTGTTGATTTTTAGTACATTACAGTTTTTTGGAGACTCTTTTAATACATTGCCCTCTGTGCCGATATAAACAGTCGTTGAAGTGATTACCTCTTCACGAATGGCATCGATGGGCGGGTTTGTAACCTGCGCAAACAGTTGTTTAAAATAGTGGAATAATGGATGATGAGTCTTGCTTAATACCGGAAGCGGAGTATCCACTCCCATTGCTGCAATTGCCTCGCCGCCATTTTTTGCCATCGGAAGTATGCTGGTTTTAATTTCATCATACGTATAGCCAAATGCCTTCTGAATCTTTTGCCTTTCTTCCTCGTCATATTCCGGCACTCTTTCATTTGGAATTTTTAGGCCGTCCAGTGTTACAAGATTGCTGTCTAACCATTCACCATATGGCTGTTTTGATGCATAGGTTTCTTTTATCTCTTCATCCGAAATTACTTTCCCTAAAATAGTATCCACTAACAGCATCTTTCCGGGACGTAATCTCTCCTTGACAACTATCTTCGTTGGATCTATATCTAAAACACCTACCTCAGAAGACAAAATAAGCTGATCGTCATCTGTAATATAATAGCGGGATGGACGTAGACCATTTCGGTCAAGAACTGCCCCCATCATATCACCATCAGAAAATAAAATAGATGCCGGCCCATCCCAAGGCTCCATCATTGTTGCATAGTATTCATAAAAATCCTTTTTGTTTAGCGATATCGTACGATTGTTAGCCCACGGCTCCGGAATCATAACCATCACTGCAAGCGGTAAATCCATACCGCTCATTACTAGAAACTCCAATGTGTTATCGAGCATTGCCGAATCAGAGCCTTCTGCATTAACAGCAGGCAATACTTTATGAAGCATCCCTTTTAGATGCTCGGATTCCATATTTTCTTCTCTGGCAAGCATTTTATCCACATTACCGCGAATCGTATTAATCTCGCCATTGTGGACAATAAAGCGGTTAGGATGTGCTCTCTCCCAGCTTGGATTGGTATTTGTTGAAAAACGTGAATGCACGAGTGCAATCGCCGATACATAATCTTCATCCTGCAAATCTTTAAAAAATGTACGCAGCTGCCCGACTAAAAACATCCCTTTATATACAATCGTCCGGCTGCTTAAAGAGACAACATAGGCTGTGTCTGTTGAATGTTCAAACACACGTCTGACAACATAAAGCTTTCGATCAAACTCCAAGCCTTTTTCTACATTTACAGGTTTCTTAACAAACCCCTGCATAATGCATGGCATACACTCTTGTGCCTTATGCCCTAATACAGATGGAAAAACCGGTACTTCACGCCATCCTAAAAATTCAAGTCCTTCTTTCTTTACAATAATTTCAAACATTTTCTTCGACTGATTTTTCTTCAATTCATCTTGCGGGAAAAAAAACATGCCAATTCCATATTCCCGTTTTTTGCCCAAAAAAATACCGAGGGGATTTGTAATCTTGGTGAAGAATTTGTGAGATATCTGTGTTAGAATACCTACACCGTCACCAGTTTTCCCTTCGGCGTCTTTGCCTGCTCTATGCTCTAAATTTTCTACTATTTTCAATGCGTTTTCAACGGTTGTCCTGTTCTCTTTCCCATTTATATTGACACAGGCACCAATACCACAATTGTCATGCTCAAACTCTTTTCGGTAAAGAGCAGGCCTTTTAATATTTAATTTTACATCAAACATTTTATATCTCCTTTCGTTGCTATTTTACTATACACCCATTTTTTTTAGTTGTAAATAAATTTTTTTCAAAATATTGTCTGATTATTTGATAAATTTTATTTTTATATTTAAATTTTCAGATTATTGACCGCAAAAAAGCTATTTTATTTGCTCAAACAGTAATTTTTAATGCAATTCCTTCTTGAATTTACCAGTGCAGCTCTTTTTTTCTTCTTGACAATTTTAATATTTGCACTTATAGTTGTTACCGACATAGATATATATAACATTAAGCTAGGGGAGTCCTAACGGGCTGAGATTGCAGAGAGTTTCTGCTAACCCTCACTACTTGATCCAGTTCATACTGGCGTAAGGAAGCACTTTTTCATTCAAGCAGCCCCTCCTAGCGTAATCATATTACAAAGGAGGATTTTTTATGTCTTATTTAAACTTATTTTTTTATCCAACAGAAAACAGTTGGGGAGAAGCCGTATTTGCCCTGACACCTTTAGGAATCACTGCAGTTCTTGCAGTAATTATTCTGCTTCTTGTACTGGCACTTTATTTAACCAAAAAAGATACCGGTACATCTAAATCCATAGTCATGAAACAGCTTACTTTTTCAGGTGCTGCCATGGCCCTTTCTATTATTACCTCTGAAGTATTACCTTCTATTGAGCTTTTTGCTACAGGCGGCTCCATTACACTGTTTAGTATGTTCTTTATTGTACTGATCGGTTATCTGTTTGGTGCAAAAGCCGGTATTACAAGCGCTGTTGCATACGGTATGCTTCAATTTATTCTCGATCCAAAATTTTATTCCATTCCTCAATTAATAGTAGACTATCCGCTTGCCTTTGGTGCTCTTGGCCTTTCCGGTCTATTTGCCGCCAAAAAACATGGGTTAGTGCTCGGCTACATAACAGGTGTCATCGGACGCTATGTATTTGCGGTCATTTCCGGTATGCTGTTTTTTGCCAGCTACGCACCGGAGGACACCCCGGTACTAATTTACTCGCTTACATATAATGCCGGTTATCTCTTACCCGAAGCTATTATCACTCTTATCCTGCTTGCTATTCCTGCTGTTTCCAGCGGAGTCACTCAAATAAAGAAGATGGCAGTCACATAAATTATAAATTCAGTTAATAGTTTCTTCCATTTCAGCCGATATCATATTAGTAAGAGGGAGGGCTGTTATATGATTACAATTAGCTTATGTATGATTGTTAAAAACGAAGAAGAAATATTAGAGCGATGTTTGTCATCCATCTCCGAAATAATGGATGAAATGATAATAGTAGATACCGGTTCTACCGATTCTACAAAAAAGATTGCTTCAAAATTTACGAAAAAGATTTATGACTTTACTTGGACAGGAAGTTTTGCCGATGCCCGCAATTTTTCCTTTACGAAAGCAACGATGGATTATATTTATTGTGCCGATGCTGATGAATATCTCGATGAGAAAAATAAAGCCCGTTTTTTGTTAATGAAAAAAGGGCTGCTTCCTGAAATCGAAATTGTTCAAATGCTCTATTGCAATCAGCTTTCTCACAATACCATCTATAATTTTGACAGAGAATATCGTCCAAAACTTTATAAACGCCTCCGTACTCCCGTATGGGAAGGGGCCATCCATGAAGCGGTCCGCATTGAACCGATTATTTATGATAGTGAAATAGAAATCATACACATGCCGACAGCAAATCATTCTGCCAGAGATATTCTTGCTTTCGAAAAGCTTCATTCCAACGGAGTCCGCTTAAGTAAGCGATTACATAATATTTATGCCAAGGAACTATTTATATCCGGCAAGAATCAGGATTTTGTCAATGCTCTGCCGACATTTTTAGAAACAGTAGAAGACACTACCCGTTCACTCGATGAAATAAAAGAAGCATCCTGCGTCATTGCCTGTGCATATCGGGTTTTAAAAAATAATCATAATTTCTTCAAATATGCATTAAAGGATGTTGCCACAAACAGCTGCTCCGAAATGTGTTATGAGCTTGGACGCTATTATGAAGACCATGAGGAATATCCGGAAGCCGTTATTTGGTATTATAATGCTGCCTTTGAAACAGAAAGTATTTTAAATATTCATCTGGGTGGCGACTTACCTTTATATGCGATATCCAGATGTTATGAAAGACTTGGAAATAAGGAAGATGCTGCCCACTATCTTAAGCTTGCCAAAGAGTGGACCAGAAATGAAAACAATCATAATTGATAAAAGAAAATGGGTGTATCGTCAAGCGGCGATACGCCCATTTTTACAATCTGCTCATGATTTGAGGACGTTTTATTTTACCCGAAATACGTTGCAAACATATCGCGTTGCAAAGTAAGAGTACACTAAAATATATGACCGACCACATAAAAGTATTTTGAGTCAGATATACAATTGCCAGCGGGGGAATAACAAAGGCAAATCCAATTATGCTTGCTATATATAAGCCCTGCCGAGGGGTTTTCATATTTACAGATAGAATACCTGTGATAAACACCATTGTAATACAGGACATAACACTGACGGGGAACAAAAGCACAAGCTGGTCAGCGGTATACGTATAGACAATGCCTGATTCAAAATAATTTCCGATTATGTTTGCACCGGCTAATGTAAATAAGGACGATACTGTGAGCAGTATTGCAGATGTCAGAACAGGTATCGCACTTTTAGCAAGAAATAGAGGCAAAATGCGTACCGGTGTAGAAAGCAGCGATTCTCCGGTCTTATATGTCTTTTCACCACCAATGGAATAGGCAATCAAATTAGTCGGAACTCTCGGAATAATTAATGCAGTCAGAAGTACGGCATACTCTAAGTTAACATGTCCGGTATAATATTTAAAAAGACAAATAATAATAGCTGGAGCAGGACATAACAGCAGGAAATTTAAAAGTAAGGTTTTAAGTGTCCAAAGATACTTTAACTCGTGTTTAAATACAATTTCAAACTGCGACTTTGGCGCGGAAGATGCAATATAGCCTTTATTTTTCTTCCCAGTCTTCCTGCCTTTAATACGCTCAAAATAATTTGACTGTTTCATCTTTGACACCTTGACTGTATACGCTAAAATAACGCAAAGATAAATAAGCAACAGAATAAAACCTGTTATAATTGCAGGTATCGGCTGTGCCAAGAAAACAACGGATAAATATACAAGAAAAAGCAGGCCAAGAGGATACGCAGCTCGTGTTACTCTTCCATTGGCAATGCGTAAATCCTGTGATGTCGCAGACACATAAACACCGGCAAGGGAAATCGCACTAAAATTGAAAACAGCTAAAAGAATAATACTAACCCACTGCCAAGCCGTCATATTTAATTCATAACCGGCAAGCACATTCGTAAGTGCAGCACACCCAGTCATTAATGCAAAAAAAACCAGTGCAAATAATAAGCTAAATTGAAACTTTCCCCAAATAATGCTTTTTCCGTTTAGAGAAGTGGACAAAAGTGATTCCAGTGTTTTTCTTTCCCGTTCGCCGGCCAAGCTATCGGAAAGCAGTGGTTTTAAAAACAAAACCGTTAATAGTAACGCCGTTGTCAGGCTTGATTCCATGCTGTGCAAAAAGCTCGGAACAACTATGCCTATGACAGCGGTACACAGAAGGTAAAATATCAGCATTCCCTTCTCACGTTTAAATAAGGCAAACTGGATACGAAAAACAGAAGCGGATTGATTCATTTTCCTGCCCTCCTTGTTTCAATGTCCATATATAGTTTTTCAAGACTGAACTGCCCATGCTCCATATAATGTTCACTATCCTTAAGTGATGATATGGAATCAGTAAAGATATTTTTTCCGTGACGGAAAATACTGATTTTATCGCACATTTTCTGGACTTCCTCAAGGTTATGTGTTGTCATAATAATTGTGGTTCCCTGTTCTTTTGAAAGCTCAGACAGCATATTTCTTAAATCCGTTGTCGCAACCGGATCAAGTCCGTTTGTAGGCTCGTCAAGCAATAAAATACGGGGACGGTGCAACATTGCGCGAATCAGGGCCACTTTCTTTCTCATACCGGTAGAAAATCCCTTTACAACGAGATTCTTTTTATCAGACAAATCAAACTTCTTTAACAGCTCGTCTATACGCTGATTCGATTCAATCCGCTTAATACCGTATATGTCCGCATAATACAGCAGATTATCATAAACAGTCAAAGGCTCATAAAGCCCTACATCTTCTGACAATACACCGCACATACTGCGTAAGGCACTATCGTCTTTTATGGGGTTATTCCCAAAGACAGAAATATTCCCCTCATCCGGCTCTAAAAGTCCAAGAAGCAGACGGAGTGTTGTTGTTTTCCCGGCTCCGTTATGCCCGAGAAGCGCATAGACCTCTCCTTCGTAAATATTTAAATTCAATCCATTAATTGCTGTTACCTCACCAAAAGTTTTCTTGACGTTTCTAAATTCAATATGTTTCATACGCACCTCCATGCAAAAACTGCTTGCTATATTGTGTAGCGTACCATACATTTTTGGTGTAGTCAACTATACATTTTTGGTGTAGTGTGCTTGACTAATCAATCACTTATGAACTATAATAATTTGTAAGAAATGAGTTTGAAAGCGAGGCCTGAAGGAACGATGAAAACAAGAATACGTGAGTTACGAAAACAGCGGAGAATCTCTCAAGAGGAATTAGCGAAAGCTGTACATGTTACACGCCATACAATCACTTCCATAGAAAACGAAAAATATATTGCCTCATTACCGCTTGCATATAAAATTTCTAAATTTTTTGGACTATCAATTGAAAATGTTTTTGATTTTTCAGACGTGGAGGATATTGACTATGAAATCTTTTGAAAAAGAAATAAAGAAAAGAAAGCTGGGAATTTTCTTATTTGCTATATTGGGGGGACTAATTATCATCATCGCACTTAGCATTAAATTAAGCGGCAGTGCCAAAGCAGACAGCATCTTGTCAACGGAAATGCTAATCGGTTTTTTCGCCGGATTGGAGTTTACCACCATCTATCGTTATCTTAAATATCGTAAAGCTCTTAGCAGTCAAGAATCACTGGAAGCTTTTCATATAAAAGAAACGGATGAGCGAAACCAAATTATATCCTTGAAAACATGTAAATCCTGTATATATTTAGCGTTTGGCTTTTTAGGATTTGCCGGAATTATTACATCTTTCCTTAACCGAACCGTTTTTTTAACGATTGGCGCAATCTTAATTGTACTTGTTCTTTTATATGTTGCACTGACTTTATATTACTCACGTAAACTCTAAGCAATGCGGCCGCACCCGGCGCAAGATTCTGCTTTGCAGAATCTTTCTTACCATGCCGCGTCTTCTTCCAAAGCAAAAGAATATATGACTCTCTTTGCTGCCTTTTTACCGGTCAGCTGCTCTAATGCCTCTTTGTAGTAATCAAGCTGTGTCTTATAGCGTTTCACTAATTCATCAATTGAGTTTACTCGATCAGTCTTATAGTCCAAAACAATTAACTCTCCGTTTATCTCAAAATAAACGTCGATAATTCCCTGAATTAATAATGCCTCTTCCTTTGGATACTGCTTATCAATTCGATTTGCCGGCAACGCAATTACAAACGGCTTTTCTTTATAAAGCTTCTGGCCGGCCGCCGCTTCACACATAAGTTGTCCATAAAATGAAGAAATAAAATTTGCTATCTTTCCTTTATCAACAAGCCTTACATTCTCCTCTTCGAACTTCCCTTCCAATACAAACTGTCCGATATCTGCGTCAATAAGCTTGAATACTTCTGCCGCTGATACCATACCTTTATATTTCTTATAGTCAATCATTTCTAATACTTTATGGTATGCATTTCCTCTGCCGGTTCCGGTTGCCTCCTGCTGTTCTCTCATATAGGCAGGAAGATATGGTACCGGCGGTCTTTCTGTTTCAAATATGGAGGCAATTTCCTCTCCCTCTTCTTGAAAGGCGGCCAGCTTTAATTCAGAGACGCTTGTTTTTGTATATAGATTCCTTAGATTATCATGTGGATATATAAAAGCAAATTTCTCCAAAAGACTATTTTTTAACTGTTCATCCATCGGCTCACTCTTCCAGTGCTTGGTTAAAAAATCTTTTTTAGCATTGCTTGTTAATTGCTGCAGCACTTCTTCTCCTTGCAAATCATCCTCGTGAACAATAACAAGATTTTCCAAAAATTTCGGTTGACTGCACAGTGCCCTCACTACATAGTGAAGCGGACTTGAGGCACTTGTTCTTGTATAATAAGAAAGCTGCTCTCCTTTTTTATCTATATCATTATAAAGACTTTTGATTTTTCCGGTCTCCGCACATAAAATCAGTTTTTCTTTTGCTCTTGTCATGGCAACATATAAAATACGCAATTCTTCACCCAGATTATCTAATTTCCACTTTGCCGCAATGATATTTTTTCGTATAGTTTTAGCCTTCACTCTTTTATGAGGATCGATCATTTCTGTTCCGATTCCCCAGTCAACATCCATAATGACAGGACTATATGTATCCTGCATATTAAACCGCTTATCAAGCCCTGCGACAATGCAGACAGGAAACTCCAGTCCCTTGCTCTTATGAATGGTCATAATTTTAACACAGTCCGACTGCTCGGAGGCTAAGTTAGCCTCACCATACTCAATTTGATATTTTTCTAACTGTTCAATATAACGCACGAAATAAAACAGTCCATGAAAGCTTGTTTTTTCAAATTCCACTGCCTTTTCTAAAAGCATTTCCACATTTGCACGCTTCTGAACACCGCCTGACATTGCTGTGATATATTCTACATAATCTGCCTGTACAAATAACGTTTCCATCAGCTCGTGTACCGATAAGATTTTAGCTAATTTACGATTGCTTTCTATTTGCTTCCATATCACATCGGCTTTTTTTATCGTCTCCCCTATTAGCGGGCCCAGCTCCTTGAACTCTTCCAATCTCTCATCGTCCGGCTCTAGGACTGCCCATTCCTTAATGCATTGATACATCGGCATAGATTGCTTTTCCCTCCCAAACATCCCCTTCATAATTGCCATTTGATCATCCGAACATGCAAAAAAAGGTGACTTTAAAACACCGCACAGTGCATGGTCCTTATATGGGTTGTTGATTACCTTTAAATAGTCTAAAACATGACGAACTTCAATTGCCGAAAAATACCCTGTTCTCGAAGCTGAATAAACAGGAATTCCCTGTGCTGTCAATTCTTCTCTTATGACATCTTCAATAACCGCTCCTGAGCGAAGCAGTATTGCAATGTCTCCGTATTTAAGCGGACGTAAGCCGCCTGTATCTTCGTCTTTTACCTGAAAGGTTCTCATCAGTCTCTTAATCCTAGCCGCTATCATAGCTGCTTCACCCTTAAACCTTCCAAGCGATGATACAAGCTCACCTGCCTCGGTCTCTTGCTTCTTTTCAAATATTAGCAGCTCCGTTTCGTTTTCTGCACACCAATCGCCATAATCAGCACCGGCATATAGTGCCGCCTTATCATCATATGTAATTTGTCCAAGCGACTTGTCCATCACTCTTTTAAACATATAATTTACCGTATCTATCACCTCAGGACGACTTCTAAAATTCTGGTGAAGGTCAATGGCTGCACAGTCTTTTTCTCCTTCATTAAACTGTGTATATTTTTCTAAAAAAATTTCCGGTCTTGCGAGTCTGAATTTATAAATACTCTGTTTTACATCACCAACCATAAAACGATTTGCCTGTCCCTCTGTCGTTCTGGCTATGCTTTGAAGTATCAATTCTTGCACCAGATTACTATCCTGATACTCATCTGTCATAATTTCGGCAAAATATTGCTGATATTGCATTGCTGTCTCTGTCGGCACATAAGCTCCTTCTTTTTTCTCTAAGAGAATTTCCAGTGCAAAATGCTCCATGTCGGAAAAATCCATAATATTTTTATCTTGCTTCTTTTCTTGATATAAATCAATAAATGCCAACGTAATTTCAATCAGAGCGGAAACATTTTCTTTACAAGCAAGTATATCTTCAAATGCCTGTTGTAAGGGGACAAAAAAGAGTTCCTCCTTAAGCTTTAAAAGCATACTCTTTACCTGTGACCGAAGCTCCTTCACCTGCTCTTTTTTATCTTCATTTACCGTTTCATCTTTTTTTCTTGGAAGCATTTTAAATACAACTTTCTTTATTTCCACTTCCAATTCCTCATAATTACGAATGAGAGAAAGTCTTTCAAATGTTTCTTTCTCCTGTAATATCAACTCGGCATATTGATACGGACCGTCACTTTCCTCACAAATTTCCTCTGCCTGTTTTAAAAGCTCTGCTGCCTCCTGTAAAATTACAGCCGCATATTTCATTGCTTCTTTCATAAAATCCGCTTGTAAAAATTCTTCAAGGTTTGCATATTCGTAATCCTTTTTACATGAAAGCAGCCACTCCTTCGGCCATGGATAGCTCATGGAAAACTCATATAACCGCCTGATATATCCTTCTAAAGCAGCCTCACTCCGCCCAGATGCATAACTTTCCACCAGATTCAAAAAGTCCGGCTCACTTTTTTCAAAAGCCAGTTCAAGCACTTCATCTAACGTATCCTTCTTTAAAAGTTCCAATTCGCCCTGATCAGCAATACGGAGTCCCGGGTCAATACCAATGTCTTCAAAATGATTGGCAATCAAATATTTACAGAAGCTGTCAATCGTCGTGATCAGTGCCCGGTGTATATAGACAGCTTGCTTCTGCAGATGTGCATCCTCGGGATTTTTCCTTAGTTCCTTATTGATTGCCCTCGATATTCTTTCCCTCATCTCCGCCGCCGCACTATTTGTAAAGGTGACAATCAGCATTCGGTCAATATCTACAGGCTGCTCCTGATCCATCAGTCTGGATAAAATTCTTGCCGTTAAAACCGCCGTCTTTCCCGAGCCGGCGGCGGCAGAAACTAAGATATTTTTATTTCTTTCTTCTATTACCCTTTTTTGATCCTTCGTAAACGCTATTGCCATACTATTCCTTTTTAACCTTTTCTGTTATCAGCGCCATAGCCTCCTGCTTACTCATCCCGCCGAGGCAGCGCTTCTTAAAACCCGCTGCTTTACTGTCAAATCCACAAATTGACTGATAGTTACAATAAGTACAGGAGTCCCTGTCTCCCTTTTCATAAGGATTAACCTTGATGCTGCCCGCCACTATCTCTCCAGCCAGCTCACGAATTTTTCCATTTACATAGTCTGAAATTATTTGAAACTCCGGTTCACTTCCCGTAGATGAAGTTGCCTTATATCCGCCGGCCTTTTTCCGGTCAACCGGAATGACTAAAGAACTTTCTTCAAAGCTATGATCCAGCATGGAAACAACCTCCTCTGATTCATTTACAAGTCCGTCCGTCCGCAGCTGTTTATGAATTTCCTGTTCCACCTGCTCTGTGCTCATCGTTGCTTCTTCCCGTCTGGCATAGGGGTCATTCATATGATAATACAAAATAGCACCGGGTATGACCAACTTATCCGGATGTTCTTTTTTCTCCATTGCAATCGCTGCATTCATATATACGACCAATTGAAGCTGCAATCCATAAAACAAGGAAACCGGGTCAAATTTTGTATTTCCCGATTTATAGTCAATCACCTTAACATAGATATTTCCATCCTTTTCTACGGTATCAAGCCGGTCAATCCTGCCTCTGATTTTCATTGCCGAGCCATCATACCTTTCAATCATAGAAAATGGCACTTCGAAAGCCTTTGGCTCAAAAATTCCCTTTTTCAGCTGATATTGAAGTGTTTCAATGGTCCGCTCCATCATCCGTTCCATCCGCTTTAACAAATATGTATTTCGGGCGCTGCTATATAAAACAGTTTCTCCATATTCAATAGCCAGCCTCTTTAAGCATTCCTTTACAAATATTTGAATCTGTTCTTTTGTCACATGAAACCAACTGAACCCTTTTTCCTGTAAATATGTGGAAAAACCTTGCAGTACTTGATGAAAAACATTTCCCATATCAACTGCTTCAAAAGAAAATTCTTCCTCTTCTAAAAGCCTTAAGCCGTATTTTAAAAAGTGAGCATAGGCACAGGAAGCAAATTGCTCTAGCCGGCTGACACTGTTTTCCAGCATCGTACCATAAATCATTTGTGCCGCAATCTTACTAAGCGGCATATCTTGATATTCGTAAAATGCCGCCTCGATGAATCGGTCAATCGTTTTAATTTCGTCTGCTTTCTCTTCTTTATAAATTCCATACAGGGTAAAAAATTCCATTCTTTCTCTGCTGTTTGCATTAAGCATACCGTTACCATATTTGCCGAGTAAAATAGCAAAATCATCATAACTGTCACTTAAACTCCCAATTTGCTGCAGCAGTCCCTGTTTTGCTGTCTCAGTCACTTTTGCAGCTGCAAAGACTGTCAGCATCGTATAGACTAAGTATGCAGGTCTTAACGCCTTTCCCTGTCCATCCGCTTTTGAATAGGATAAATAAAGCTTTTCTGACGGCTTTGTCAGATTAAGATATAAATATAATTTTTGAATAAACATTTGCTGCCGCCCGGTGGGTGCCAGCTCTTTTCCGCTTTCTTGTAAAAATTCTCTTTCTATATCAGATATGAGGCCCCCCCTGCCTTTTGACTTGGGGATATTGCCATCATTTACACCGAGAAAAAACAATGCCTTTACTTGCTTTAGGCGGGTACGCTCAATATCGCCTATCACAACTTGATCTACACTTTGCGGAATAATTCCAACCTTTAATTCACTGAAGCCGGCAATTAAAATATCCGCAAATTCTTTAAAGCTAAGTGTTTCATTTTGTAACAGTTCATGCATTTGATGAAGCAGATCCATCACTGCAGGATAAACCTGTCCATATTCTTTCGCCCTTGTGAGATCACCGCTTCTATTAAACTCTGCCTCCATTGTTTCCATTTTTGCCTGCAGATTCAAGGTCACACAAAACTCATAAACTGCATCGATTAATTCTTTAGCAGGGAATTCTTTTTCTTTATTATTACTTTCAAATTTTAAAAGTGGAGTAATCGAAGTAATAAATTTCTCTCTTGTTTCATTTAACACAGTCAGCCGGCTTAATCCATTCTCCTCTGTCATCATGCGGCTTCTTCTTGTGAAAATCGATTCATATTTTGCTCTTGTGCGTATTCCCAAAGCTTTCGTGTATGTTGCTAAGGCATCTGCCTCCTCACTTTCTATTTCTGTCATTCCGGTTCCTAAAAAGTGAAAAACACTATCATATGAAAAATGATACATAATTACTTCTAACGCCCCCACAATGGCACTCACCATTGGGTTTTGCAAAACCCCTCTTGTTCGATCCATAAAGACCGGTATTTCATAGCGTTTACATTCCTGATCGATAATATGTGCATATGCTTCTAAATCACCGGCAATGACTGCAATATCCCGATAACAATAATCTCTTGTCCGAAGAAGCTCTTTCATCTGCACACAAATATTCTGAACCTCTTCTTTTGGTCCCGGTGCTTCTGATATAAAAATATCCTGAAGCTTTTCATTATAAATTTGAGGATGTGTACTAAACAAATTTTTTTCTAAATGCTGCAACTCTTTGCTGCTATAAAACCTTGGCAGTCTTTCATCGTTTAAAAAGACGTCTGCTCCTCTCTTTACTCCCGCCTCTTTTGCAATTCTCTCTAATGACTGCACTGTTTTTTTACTTAAATAAAAAAGCTGATGTTCACCATCTAATTGATACGGATTCATTCCGGTCTGTAAGGTTACTGTCACAATTACTTCACTGGCAGAAAGCATCAGACTTTGCAACAAACGGTTTTGTACCGGTGTAAAGCCCGTAAACCCATCAAATACAACAACGGAATCTTTTATAATCTCAGACTGAGGCAATACCTTACAAAGCAAATCGAGCGATTCCTCCGTAGTAATATATTTTTCTGAAAGATATGATAAAAATCCCTCGTATAATACTTTAACGTCCTTTAGCTTGGAAGCAAGCTCACCTTTCCCTTGACCAAAAGAAATCAGCTCTCCAACACCGTCAACATCGATGTCATACTGCATGAATTCTGATATAACACTCTTTACTTCATGAATATATCCTATTTTCTTTAAATATTTGCCAAGTATTAAAAGCTCGTCCTCTCTTTCGGATGCGACCTTTCTCAGAATTAAATTTTTCCCAGTGTCATCTAAAAGTGTCCTGTCTACTGTTTTTGTTTCCTCAAAAATGCGATAGCTCAATCTCGAAAAACTAAGAATGTCAATATTCATAATGCCTTTATTCGGATGTAAAAGGCAAAGCTCCTTCTGGGTCTGCATCGTAAACTGATCCGGAACTAAAATCAAATAATTTCGCTCCGGCTCTTTTAGCGAACGCTCAATAATATCCTCATACACTCTTCTGCTTTTGCCTGAACCTGACGGTCCAAAATAAAACTTCAAACTCATATTGCATCCTCACCATTTTTCCAACATGCCTTTAACTTAATAGAAAAATTATACCATAGTCCTTAACCGCCTTACAAGCAAAAGCACACCGCTGATTTGAGAGACAGCAGTGCGCTTTTGTTAAGTAAAATATTTTATAAAGTTATTTATAACATATGAATTCCTGCTGCTTCAGCCTGTTCTATAATGCTTTCCGGCCATATGGAAGACTGTACTTCACCAATATGAGCCTTTCTTAAATAAAACATACAAATTCTTGACTGACCGATTCCTCCGCCAATTGTAAGCGGCAACTCACCATTTAGCAGTGCTTTTTGAAAATCAAGCTCGCCGCGCTCCGGACAGCCCGCAATTTCGAGCTGCTTCTTCATCGATTCTTCATCGACACGGATTCCCATTGAGGAAAGCTCAAGGGCAATATCAAGAACCGGATAGTATACGATAATATCTCCGTTTAATTCCCAATCATCATAGTCCGGTGCTCTGCCGTCATGTGGTTCTCCGGATTCTAATACTCCACCGATACCTTGAATAAAAACAGCACCCTTTTCTTTGGCAATTTCATATTCCCTCTCTTTGGAAGTAAGCTTAGGATAACGGTTTTCCAGCTCCTGTGCTGTTATAAACGTAATCTCTTCCGGCAGAATACATTTCACATAATTGTAGCGGTTCGACATGTATTTTTCTGTCACGCGAAGTGCTTCATAAACTGATTTGACCGCCTCTCTTAAATAGCTGTCATTTCGTTCCTGTCTGCCCATAATTTTTTCCCAGTCCCACTGGTCTACAAAAATCGAATGGATATTATCTGTTTCTTCATCCCGTCTGATTGCATTCATATCGGTATAAAGTCCTTCACCCTTTGAGAAGCCATAACGCTTTAATGCAAGACGCTTCCATTTTGCAAGTGAATGAACAATTTCAACTTCTTTATCGTCTTGTTCCTTAATTCCAAAACTAACCGGTCTTTCCACACCGTTTAAATTATCATTTAATCCTGATTTTGGTTCTACAAATAAAGGTGCCGAAACCCTATGCAAATTCAACTGTGTTGCTAACTCTCTTTCAAAAAAATCCTTTACCCGCTTAATACCCGTTTCAGTCTCCTTTATGTCTAACTCCGAAACATATCCTTTGGGAATTGTAATCTGACTCATTTTATTTCTCCTCAATCTTTTTTATAAATCGCAGTTATTTACCGTTCTTGGAAATGGAATCACGTCACGAATATTGCTCATACCTGTCAAATACATAACACATCGCTCAAATCCCAATCCAAATCCTGCATGCCTTGCACTTCCAAATTTACGTAAATCTAAATAAAAATCATAATCCTTAGGGTTTAACTTCATTTCTTCCATACGGGCTAAAAGCTTATCATAATCATCTTCCCTTTGACTTCCGCCAATAATTTCACCAATGCCGTCATCATTTAATTTCATATAAAAAGCTTTAATTTCCTTTGGATAATCTGTTACAAATACCGGACGCTTAAATTCTTGTTCTGTTAAAAATCTTTCATGCTCTGTCTGTAAATCACAGCCCCATGAAACCTTATATTCAAATTTTTCATTATGTTTTTCAAGTATTTCAATTGCCTCAGTATAAGTCACCTGGGCAAAATCAGAGTTTACAACGCTCTCCAAACGCTCAACGAGTCCTTTATCAACAAATTGATTAAAAAATGCCATTTCCTCCGGAGCATTTTCCATTACATAGCGGATAATATATTTAATCATGCTTTCTGCAACCATCATATCATCGTTCAAATCGGCAAATGCCATCTCCGGCTCAATCATCCAAAATTCTGCGGCATGTCTTGACGTATTAGAATTTTCAGCTCGGAATGTTGGACCAAATGTATAAATATTTTTAAATGCCATTGCATATGCTTCGCCGTTAAGCTGTCCGCTAACAGTTAAATTTGTCTCCTTGTTAAAAAAGTCCTGCGCATAATCTACGGCTCCGTCTTCTGTCTTAGGTATATTTTCTAGGTCAAGCGTTGTTACCTTAAACATTTCTCCGGCACCTTCACAGTCACTTCCGGTAATAAGAGGAGTGTGTACATAAACAAATTCTCTTTCCTGAAAAAATTTATGAATAGCAAATGCAATTAAAGAGCGTACTCTAAATACTGCCTGAAAAGTATTTGTTCTTGGACGCAAATGAGAAATTGTCCTTAAGTACTCAAAAGAATGCCGCTTTTTTTGTAACGGATAATCAGGTGCCGATGTCCCTTCCACCATAACGCTTGCAGCCTGAATCTCAAATGGCTGCTTTGCCTGAGGCGTTTCTACGACGGTACCCTTTACAATTAAAGCTGCACCAACATTACATTTTGATATTTCCGAAAAATTTGAAAGGGTATCATGATAAACAACTTGAAGTGGTTCAAAAAAGCTGCCATCATTAATGACTAAAAAACCAAATGTTTTAGAATCACGGACACTTCTGACCCATCCTCCAACGCTTACCTCTTTTCCTAAGTATTGTTCTTTTTCACGAAATAGATTCTTTATTGAAATCAGTTCCATAACGTTCTCCTTCTTCTTTCTT
This sequence comes from uncultured Roseburia sp., assembly GCA_964410675.1. GTDB lineage: Bacteria > Bacillota > Clostridia > Lachnospirales > Lachnospiraceae > RGIG3040. Next base: position 4,064 of record CAYPIB010000046.1, on the reverse strand, counting down.
TATTTTTAATCGTTGCGAAATTCGTTTCTTTATTTTTCATTTTATTTGTAACCTTTTATGTTTGTTCTGTATTACTTATAAGGGCATTTTGAGCCCACTTTAACTATTTTAGCATATCGTTACCGGAAAGCAAACAATTTCTTGTGTTTTTTCTGTTTTTACCCTAAAATAGTAATTAGCAGAAACTTGAATGTTATATGTGAAGAAAAGGAGTTCTTATGAAAGAAACATTGTATACAATCCCTTTAACTGATGCCTTCCATGCGAAGGACGAGTGCCCTTTTTGCTTTATTGAAAGAAATGTAGAGCAAGATTTACTTGACTTTGTTTTAGGCTCCGGCTCTTCTTATATGGAGAGCGACATCCGTGGAAAAACAGATCAAGCCGGATTTTGCCGGGAACACTTCAAAAAAATGTTTGATTACGGGAATACACTCGGAAATGGTTGGATTCTCAAAACACATTATGCCCAAATTAATAAAGAATTAAAGCAGCAGATAAAAATGTTTGCTCCCTCTAAGGCTTCCCTGTTTGGAAAGAAAAAATCAAATTCTGATTTAAACTGCATCAGTGAATGGGTCAGAAACCGTGATCACTCCTGCTATATTTGTGATAGCTTTGACAATACATATCAGCGTTATTTAGATACCTTTTTCTTCATGTACAAAAAGGATGATGAATTAAAGAATATGCTTAAAGAAGGCAAGGGAATGTGCCTTCATCATTTTGGGGATGTACTTGCCATGGCTGAAAATGTTCTTACCGAAAAGCAAAAAGCTGATTTATATCCAGTTTTATTTGAAACCATGGAAAATTCCATGGAACGAGTTGCGGAGGATATCTCCTGGCTCGTCGAAAAATTTGATTATCGCAACCGCGACGCTGATTGGAAAGACTCAAAGGATGCCGTACAGCGTGGAATGCAAAAGCTTAGAGGCAGTTATCCGGCTGACCCTGTCTATAAAATGAATAAATAAAATTACTCATATAAATTATTTTTTAATGTATCTAAATAGGCAGCCGCCTCTTCATAAAGAGCCTCCGGCTGTCTGTTTTCTTTTCTGCAATATTCACGAAGCAATCCTTCCAGTGCCAGCTGCATCATATGCATGATCATTGTTGTATCAATGTCCTGCTTAAAAAGGCTTAAATCGGCCTTATTATAAATTTCTTTTAAAACATCCTTCAAATAAGATAGGTAATCGTTAGATTTTACTGCAATCTCATTTTCCTCTTCTATATATGCTTGATTCAAAAAAAGCTGCATATATGGATATTGCTTCATAACTCTTGTTTTTGCTAGCTCCATTTGCTTTTGCACTTCAAATAAATCCTCTTCCCCATTGGCCGTTGCACGGCTTACTTCCATTGCCGTATAACGTGCACTGTATTCACATACAAATAAATATATGCCCTGCTTACTCGAAAAATAATGAAATAAAAGACCTTTGGAAATACCGGCCTCCTTTACAATTTCGTCGGTACTTGCACGCCGATACCCATTTTGGGCAAATACTTTTAAAGCAGCATTTATCATCCTGTCTTGTTTTTCCTTGATTAAATTCCAAAATTTTTCATTCATAGTATTTCCCTCATCGACTTGCTTAGTCAAATTTTAACATGTCTTTAAATTTTCATCAATCCTAGTGTATGAAATTATTTTTTTTTGCAAACAATATAATAGTTGTTTTCTTTTCTATTTTCATATAGAATAGAATAAAAAGCTTTGTGAAAGGAGATATCCAAGATGGCTAAAAAATTAGGCAAGCTGCTATTATTTAGTGCCGTGACCGGTGCTGTTGCTGCAGGAGTTTATTATTATTTAAACAAAAAAGAGGATAACAGCTTCAATGATGAAGACTTTGATGATTTAGATGATTTTGATTTAGTAGAGGATGATACTACCGACAGTCGTAATTATGTATCTCTTGACTTAGACAATCCTAAGACAGAATCTGAATCAAATGTTAGCTCTAGTACGGAAGGAAAGAGCAGTCCCGCTGCATCCTCTCCAAGCAATCAGGTAGAAGAATTCTTTGATGAAGATGATACTCTATCCAGTGAATTTTTAGATAAAGCTGATTCTGCTTCTGACCTGGAATCCTAAATCGGCTCTACTACATTAAATACACAAAAAAGGAGTGTTGCAGGATGACTAATTTAAGTCATAGAGCATCACTCCTATTTTACATTGCTTTATTTATTTGCTTTTATTTTTTTCATTAATATATCTTTCACATCTCTTGCCTTATCCTTCATCCTCGGATTTGCAGTATTTGAAGTTAAAATACCTGCAATCAGTTTAGAAGATACATCATACTGCTGAAATTTCATTGCTGTCACTGATATAATATAGTCTACCGTCGTTTCATCCATACCGCACATTGGAAAACTCTCAGACTGTCTGGCGGCAATAAACCCATCCAATGCGTTTTTTAGAAACTCCATTTCCTCTTTGTCTACTATTTGCTTTTTGACAGCATACTTCGCATCTGTTTGATCAAGGGCTTCACCCATGCTCCGAAGCACCCATGCAGTTTTCAAGCAAATATATGCTTTTTCACTTGTCTTTGCACGTTTTACAATTGCATTCGCTAACGTCAGTTTATAACGGACGATTGCATCTTCATGTGTATAAATCGGCTTTTTGTATTCAATCGGTTTAAAGGTCATGGAAATATTATCTTTAATCAGCTTTGCCTGCGGAAAGGTTAAAAACTTAAAATATCGGCTTAGTGCCGCGTACCCACAGCGGGGACAAAGAATCACATCATATTTGAGCAAATCCATGTGCTCATATTTGGGCCTTAAATCCAAATCAGTTCCAATCAGCCTCGCCTTACCTACACGAACCGCACGCTCCTTGAACTCCAAATCACATACAGGACACGTATGCGTTTTTTCAAACAAAAATTCTTGTTCTATTTCTTCCGGACTTTTTTTAACTGCCTCTGCACCAGAATTTCCTTTACCACCATTCTTATTTGTTTCTTCATATATACCGTTTATATTATCTAATCCCTTTAAACCAAACGCTTCAATTCCTGATAATAACCCTGCCATACCATATCTCCTATCTTATCATTATTAAAAGCCAATTATGCTTTGGGAAGTTTAAATGAACTCTTTAAGGAAACAATTCTGTTAAACACAAGTGCCTCTGGATCTGAATCCTTGCAATCTACACAGAAAAATCCATTTCTGACAAACTGGAACGTATCAAATGCATTTGCACCGGCAATTTCAGGCTCCAAATAGCAGTCTTTTAATACCGTTAAGGAATTCGGATTTAAGTTTAAACTACCATCCTCTTTATCGTAAATTCCCTTTTCCTCATCAACAAGGTTCTCATAAAGGCGTACTTCCGCTTTTACGGCTTCTTTTGCAGGAACCCAATGAATGGTTCCCTTTACTTTACGTTCACTAAACCCGCTCCCCGCTTTCGTTGCCGGATCATAAGTACAATGTACAACTGTCACATTGCCCTCTTCATCTTTCTCATAACCTGTACACCTTACAAAGTAAGCATGCATCAGCCGCACTTCATTGCCGGGAAATAAACGAAAATATTTCTTTGGCGGTTCTTCCATAAAATCTTCCCGCTCAATATACAGCTCTTTAGAAAATGGAACTAAATGCCTTCCCAGCTCCGGGTTTTCCATATTGTTAGCAGCTTCAAGCATTTCCGACTGATTGTCAGGATAATTATCAATTATAAGTTTAATCGGATCAAGCACTGCCATCATACGTGGTTTCTTTAACTTCAAATCCTCTCTGACACAATATTCAAGCATTGCATAATCTACTGCTGAATTAGCTTTGGAAACACCGCAAAGCTCGACGAAAAGCTGTAATGATTCCGGTGTAAAACCGCGTCTTCTTAACCCTGCGATTGAAACGAGTCTAGGGTCATCCCAACCATCAACAACACCTTCTTCTACAAGCTTCTTAATATAGCGTTTACCAGTTACTACATTCGTTAAATATAATTTAGCAAACTCAATCTGTCTTGGCGGCTGTTCATATTCTAATTCCTTTACCACCCAATCATAGAGCGGCCTGTG
>CAYPIB010000045.1:0-22065 GCA_964410675.1 uncultured Roseburia sp. | reverse complement strand
GTATTTGGAAGAAATCTTTCCCCTTTTGGGAGTAAGATTTATTTCTATTATTGAAAACTACGATAGCATGGGAAACAATCGAGGCAGTGATCAGTTAGTAATTCCATTTATGAACCTTGTAAATGATGCCTATTGTGGAGAAGCATCCACAAAAACAAGAACCAGCTTAACTATGAAAAAACAAAATGGCGACTATGTTGGTGCCTTTACTGTATTTGGTTATAAAAGAAGTTCTGAAAATCGTCATCAACTAATAATTGATGATGACGCAGCACATATTGTTAAGCGTATTTTTCGACTTTGCATTGAGGGAATGAGTTGCGGGTCCATTGCAAAACTTTTGGATAGTGAAAGTGTACCATGTCCCACTGAGTATAAGAGACTGCGGGGAGAAAACTATGTTTTTGGTCGACAGACGATGATAAGGGCAAAGTGGTCACCATTAACGATACGAATTATACTGACAAACCGTGTATACCTTGGGATTTTAGAACAAGGTAAATCATATAGCATTAACTATAAACTCAAAGCACGAATTAGTAAAAATTCCAGCGACTGGATATGCGTTGAAAATGCCCATAAACCAATTATTTCGGAAGATGATTTCGAACTAGTTCAAAAACTTCTAAAGATGGATTTGCGTACAAGTCCAGGTAATGACAAGGTCTATTTATTTTCTGGTATGTTGTATTGCAGTAAATGTGGTGAAATGCTGATAAGGAGAAAAATATCATCAAGGGGGAATCACTACAGTTATTATGGCTGTTATGACAAAAATAAAAAGCTTCGATGCGAAAACATTTGTATTCGAGAGGACTTTCTGGAGAAGGCTGTAATGGAAACAATAAGGCGACATATAGATACTGTGGTCGAAATGGTTGATTTGTTAGAAAACGTTAAAAAGATTCCATTGAATGATTTTGAGGTTAAGAGGATAACAGATTCAATAAAGCAGAGAGAAAAAGAAGTAAAGAAATACCAAAAACTGCGGATAAAATTATATGAGGATTATCATGAAGATTTTATTAGTAAGAAAGAATACAAAAGTCTGGAAAGTATTTATCAGGAAAAGGAAGATGAATGTTTAGAAAGTATTTCCCACCTTATTTCAAAAAGAAGTGATTGTATAGATGGAGTATCAAGAGACCAAGAGTGGATAAAGAAGTTTATTCAGCATAAAAAGGTGGATAAATTGGATAGAGCTTTGTTGTTATCTTTGATAGAAAATATTTATGTAAAGTCTAAAAATGAAATAGTAATACATTTTCGCTATGAAAATGAATTTGATACTGTAAGAAAACTTTTAGAGTTTGGGAGTATGGAGAACGTAAGAGGGGAGGTTTCAAATGGCTAGAACATCAAGAAAAAATAAAACAGCCATTGAATTAGTTAGTATTGAGGAGTGGTGTAATTATAAAACTGGATTATATGTAAGGCTTTCTAATGAGGAAACCGAAGGGGATATAACAGAGAAAATTGAAAACCAAAAGGAATTTTTGGCTAAGTTCATTCAAGGAAAGGAAGAATATCAGTTAGTTGATATATATTGTGACAACGGGTGGTCGGGCAGAAACTTTAACAGACCAGAATGGTCGCGGCTTATTGATGACGCAAAGCGTGGAAAGGTAGATTGCATTATTGTCAAAGATTTATCCCGATTGGGTAGAAATTATATTGAAGCTGGTAATTATCTTGAAAAGGTATTCCCATTTTTGGGAGTGCGCTTTATTGCTGTTTCTGACGGATATGATAGCTGCAAAGAGAAAGCAAGCCTTGATCAAATTGTATTTCCGTTAAAAAATATCATGAATGATGCATATGCTAAAGATCTGTCAAAAAAGATTCAGAGTGCCAGAAGGGTGCAACGGCAGAAAGGCGAGTACACAGGAGGAGTTATACCTTATGGTTATAAAAAGGATCTGAATCATAAGGGTCATTTCATCATTGATGCAGAAACAGCGCCCACTGTTAAGAGGATATTTGAATGGATTGCGGAAGGACGCTCATACTCTTGGGTAGCAAAAGAGTTGAATCGTTTACAGATTGAATCACCCAAAAGAGGTCTTTGGTCTTATCAGACGATTAGAATTATGGTAAAAAACAGAGTCTATCTTGGAGAGTTGATTCAAGGAGTAAACTGTGTTGAAAGAAAAGATGTTGTAAAAATAGAAAATGCACATGAAGCTATCATTGATATGAAACTCTTTGCCAAGGTGGAAAAAAGCATTGATAGAATAAAAAGTTCAGTTGCTAATGTATCCAGAACAAAGAGTTCAGAGGAATATTTATTCTCAAATATGCTTGTATCAAAACATAATATGAAAAAGATGTATAAGGTTCATTATTATATTAATGATGGAGAACAATTGATAAAGGCATATAAAACACCGAAAACGTACCAAAAGAATGGGTGTGCCAATACATTAATTCAGATAAGGGAAGAAACACTGATTCGTTGCATCGAGAAAGTTCTTGCCAAGTATATAGATGTATTGGAAGTTGTGGAGAGGTACATAAAGTCTGACAGAGTACAACATTTCTATTATGAAAAGCAAAGGGAGCTAGAAGAAGAGATAGAGCGGCTAGAAAGGAAGTTGAAGAAAACTACGGAATATTTGGCAGCCGCGTATACAGATATGATTGAAGGCTTAATTAGCGCAAAAGACTATTCGTTATACCGCAATAAGTTCTTAAAAGACGAAAAAAGCCTTCAGATGAAGCTGACTGAAAAGAGGAAAGAGAGTGATACCCTAAAGCAGTCATTAGCAATGGATATGCCATATATAAGGTATCTAAAGCGGTTTAAAGAAGCGCCTAAGTTATCGAAAGAGCTGGTGCAATTATTGGTTGAGCAGATAAGAGTAATCAGCAGTACGGATATAGAAATTAGCTTCCGATTTCAAGATGAATTTGATGCACTGTATGATTTGTATTGCCAGAAAACGTAGGGAGGGTGCTGAATGGCTAAGAACATTGTAGCTTTATACATGAGGCTATCCCACAAGGATGCAGAGATTGGCGAACAGGATGAAAGCAACAGCATTACAAACCAACGGGGGATTTTAAGAGAATATATAGGCAAAGACAAGGAATTTCTGCAAAGTGTTTCAACATTGAATTCTTTTGAGGTGAAGGAGTTTGTAGATGACGGATATTCTGGAACAAACTTTGAACGACCAGCAATAAAGGAACTTTTAGGACTTGCCAGTAAGGGACAAATTTACTGCATTTTGGTTAAGGATATATCCAGACTTGGAAGAAATTACATAGAGGTTGGTAGCTACCTAGAAGAAATCTTTCCTTATATTGGAGTTCGATTTATCAGTATAAATGATGCCTATGATAGTGAAAAGCAAATTAATTATATGCCTGGATTAGATATGTCATTTAAAGGAATCATCCATGATTATTATTGTAAGGAACTTTCAAAAAAAGTTAAGTTGGGTCGTAGGCAGCAAGTAGAAAAAGGACACAGTATTATGTCAAAGCCACCATATGGATACTTGAAGTCTAGCTCGAAAAAAGGGGTGTTAGTAGTTGATAAAGAAACAGCACCTATTGTATCAATGATATATAACTTGTATCTGAATGGAGAATCAGCCTATGGAATTGCAAGAACATTGAATGAGAAAGAAGTTCTCTCGCCCAATAAGAGATTGGAGCAAAAGGGATTGATAACCTTTAGGGAGGAATATTCAAAAAGTTTATATTGGGTACCTCATACGATATTGTCTATTTTAAGGAATGAGGTCTATATAGGAAATGCGGTGGGGAATAAATGTGTCAGAACCAAGATTGCATCTAAGAGCTGCAAAAAACTTGATAAGGATCAATGGGTTGTTGTGGAGGGAACGCACGAACCGATTGTTAGCTATGAGGTATTTAGTGAAGTGCAAAACTTATTAAAAGAAAAGAGTAATAAGGGGACAAAGAGAAAGGCGAGAGATTATTTATTTAAAGGAATGCTCGTTTGCGGTAAGTGTCATTCTACTATGATTAAGAGCGGCGAAAACAAAGGAATTATATATTTTGCCTGTAATAAGTGCAGACAGATTTCCAGTCAGAATACCACAATCATTCATAGCACAGATTTAATGCAGATTAAGGGGAAGATTTTAGATAGAAGCAAGGAAAGTATTGTTGAAAATAAAATGGAGCAAACTGAAAAGGAAAATCTGCTTAGGGTAATTGAAGAATTAAACCATTCGATTGCAGAAAAGCAAAAGCGACTTCCACTGCTATATGAAAGATATGTGGATGGTAAGATTACCAGAGATCATTTTGCGGAGGAAAAAGAAAGTATAGGTAAGGCAATAGCAGAACTAAATCATTTAGAAAGGGAGTACCAAACTTTGTACGAGGAGCCAAACCAGATGCTATTTGACGAGGATGAGAAACAGATATTATCCAATAAATTGATTGCCAGATACATTGATAAGATAACTGTATTTAGCAGGAATGAGTTTGAGATTTCTTGGCTATAAGCTGATATGCAAATGAGAGGAAAGAACATAAGTAAATATGAAGAACAGAAACGTAAATATTATTCGGGATATAGATGATAATAAAATTGTTGTGATACATGATATTCGATTTAAGGGTAAGCGTAGTGTGTGTTGGGAAGATGTAGAAGAATATCTTAAGGAGTACATAGGCGAATTTTATGAAATAGCCGAGACAAAAGAACTGGTATATATAGGGAAGGATTTGACCCATGAGTTTAAAGGATCAAAAGATACCTTCCGGTTAAAAGGAGCTTTGGCAAAAGCTAAGGCAAATGCGGCATCTGGAATCCCTGAATTAATTGAGATAGCTACAAATAAACGTTTTAAGGAAAATTTGGCAAAAGATAAGCATCAAAAAAACGCAAAGTTTGGATGGTTTCGCTATGATTCAAGGTTTGCACTACCTGTATATGATGAGGGTGGGGAAGTAGAGAGATATAATATTTTTCATGTAGAGATGTTAATTCGTCATTCCGCAGATGGTAAATTATATTTATATGATATTGTAAATATAAAAAAGGAAACGAGCAACCCGCCTAGGTAAAACCTAACGGTAACAAACCCATTTCCTTTTACATAATGATACTGTATAATGGATGAAAAATCAAGAAAAACTTTTTGAAATAAATTTGTTTATCCCTATTGACAAACCATAGGAAACAATTTTTTATACCATGTCAGTATACTTTATGGTTGCAAAAGTAAATAAAACCCGTTATACCCTTTCAGGGGCACTATTGGCTACGATTGCTGGAATAATAGCGAGTGTGTTCCTAGCCGGTGTTATGTAATCAATTTCCGGTACTGTTCAGGTGTTACATGTTTTTTTTCTTAATAATACGGAAGAAGTACTATTAAGGTACCGACGAAACTCCTTTTTGGTCGTCCGGCAGCAGTGGCAGTTTAATTCGTATAGTAGTGCCAATCCCTTTTGCACTATTTATGTGCAGACCGTATCCTTCCCCATAGTATAGAGAAATACGTAATTGGTCTGGTAATCGAGTGTGAGAAGAATAATGAGATGACCAAGAACACCAAGGAACAGATCATTGCTATTGCTAATATCATGTTTCTGGTAAATTGAAAATCATTATATAAATCATTATAGTTTACGGCAAATATAAGCCTGAGCCCCTCCATGCCGCAGGGAGTAGTTTGGACGCAGAAGCAATTTATTAACGGTATTGCCGCCGGTGCGGTAAAAGGTTAGGATTCAAATAGACATACAAATTTCAACTTTTGTATGTCTATTTTTTATTTCATAGTAAAGACCTCTGTTTTCAGAATTTATTTAATTTAAATAATAAAATTTTGTGAAAATCTTGATATTTGTCTTTTACAATAAATCTTAGATCAGAAAACTTAACTTGCGAAAGGATTTAAAGATGATGACAAATAATATGATTGCTACAAAAAGTTTAACAAAAAAATATGGGAAAGAAATTGCTGTAAACGACCTATCCATTCACATTAGAAAAAATACAATTTACGGTTTGCTTGGCCCTAATGGTGCCGGAAAATCAACGACTTTAAAAATGTTAACCGGATTAATCCGGCCAACTTCCGGAGAAATTATTTTTGATGGCAAAGAAATGAAGCGCCAGGATTTAACAGAGGTGGGCTTCCTCATTGAAAATGCACCTATCTATAGTAACTTAACCGCAAAAGAGAACTTAAAGGTTCATACGACAATTCTCGGACTGCCCAATCATAGAATTGATGAAGTGCTTGAAATTGTCGGTCTAAAGGATACTGGGAAAAAAAGTGCCGGCAAATTTTCAATGGGAATGAAGCAGCGACTAGGCATAGCAATTGCAATTTTAAACAATCCGAAGCTTTTAATTTTAGATGAACCAACCAATGGTTTGGACCCGATCGGGATACAAGAATTGCGTGATTTAATCCGTTCCTTTCCAAAGCAAGGGATGACAGTTATTTTATCAAGTCATATCCTTTCAGAGGTAGAGCAAATTGTAGATGATATTGGTATTATGAGTCATGGGATATTAGGCTATGAGGCCCCTATGGAGAAAACCGAAAATTTTGAAGAGTTATTTACAAAAATCGTCATGAAAAATCGTGAAATGGCAGGTGCAAAAGAATGAAAAATTATATAAAAGCTGAATTTTTAAAAACAAAACAGACTACTTTAATGAAAATGATATTCTTTATTCCTATTTTATGCGTGATTGTAGGTGCCGGCTTTTGCGCCCTCGGAGGCACGGAAGTCATGGTGCTTGGTGATATCACATCAATAAACCATTGGGGACTTTTATGGCTTCCGGCGATGGTTGCTATTATGAGCGGTCTGATGCACAATCACGAAAAGAAATCGACAGAGTATAAAATGATTTTAGGAATGCCAAGTAATCAAGGGAAAGTATGGCTGGCAAAATGCTTTGTAATAGCAAGTTATACACAGCTTGCATCCTTCGTCCTGTGGATATTTTTACTTTTATACGATTTGATGTTTATAAGATCGTTCGCATCGGTACAAGTACTGGCAAATTGTTTGGCAGCCTTACTCATTAGCTTTGTTGCGGTGTTATGGCAGATACCACTATTTTTATGGCTGTCACAGAAATTAAATTATTTTTTATTAATCCTATTAAATGCCGGACTGAGTATTATGATAGCACCGGTATATGCACCAAAGGCAAACTGGTGGGCGGTTCCGTCTGCCTGGTTATTACGAATGGAAGCTCCTTTTTTAAAACTGCATCCAAATGGTATCCCGCTTGAAGCAGGAGATTCATTACTTTCCTTTCAGGGCTTTGCACCTGCACTTATCTTTTGCGTGGTATTATCCATTACGGCTATTTTAGTTACAAAGATACTTTTTGAGAAGAAAGAGGTAAAATAGACATGAAGACATTTTTGAGATATTACAAGGCTGAGTTTTATAAACATCGAAGAGGGGTTTTTTACCCTCTTCACATTCTCTTACCTTTCCTATTAGTATTAGGACTTACCTTATTATTCTATAACCGCAGAGACCAAATAGTAGATATATATGTAGGCATTTATTTTTTTGAAGCACTCAGTATTTCTCTTCCACTGGTAATTGCAATCGTCTGTGGAATGGTTTGTAAGCAAGAGGAAGAAATGTCCTATCAAATCATTTTAAAGGCTCCTTCCCGTATGGCTGCAATTTTGGGCCAGATTACTATGCTTCTAACGATGTGTGCCTTTACCTTTCTCATATCCCTATGCTGTCTCTTTATAGGTATGAAATACTTTTTGAGAATATCTCCAGAGCATATCCAATTATTTATATATATAATTGCGATAATATTTTTAAGCGTCATTATCTTATATATACTAAATTTATTTCTAGCGTATAAGTTTGGATTTGGGGTTTCTCGGTGTCGTTATTTCGGCTCTTGGGATGACTGGCTTAGGAGACCGTGTTTGGTATTTTTTACCACATACCTGGGCAATCCGCTTTACACAAATGATATTTTTTAAAGCACAAAATACTGATATGAGCTTATGGATACAACGCGAAGAACAAATAGCATTTCCGATTGCATTTACAGGTACGATCCTGTTTTTAGTTCTGCTGCTAATTTGGATTGTGAATTGGCAGGGGAATAAAAAAGAGTGATGGATTTTATCTAATCGGATATGTTAATATGAATACACGTTAAGTAAGGAGCAGGCAATGGCAAAAATATTAGCGATTGATGATGAAATAAGAATCTTGCGCTTAATCAAAAATGCACTGGAATTAAATCATCATGAAGTCAATACGATGAATCATGCATCCGATAAAACAATACAAGAATTTCAAGGATACGACATTATTTTATTGGATATTATGATGCCGGATATAAATGGATATGATTTGTTAGACAAAATTCGAGATGAGGTTTCATGCCCGATTTTATTTTTAACGGCAAAGACCGGAGAGGATTCCTTGGTCAAGGGACTTATGAAAGGGGCAGATGATTATATTAGCAAGCCCTTTGGTATAAAGGAATTAAATGCAAGAGTAGCGGCACATCTTCGAAGAGAAGAACGAAAACGGAAGTCTCAGACGTTGGTGTTTCATGATATTACCTTTCATATGGAACGCCGAGAGGTGTTGGCTTTTGAAAAAGTTGTAGAGCTGACAAAAAATCAATATAATATTTGTGAATTCCTTGCTCTAAACAGCGGTAAGGTATATGCAAAGGAACAAATTTATGATGAGATATATTCTCTTGACAGTGATACACTCATCAGTACAATTACAGAGCATATTAGAGTAATACGGAAAAAGTTTAAGGCATTAAATTGTGATCCGATTGAAACTGTCTGGGGAGTGGGGTATATGTGGAAATGAAAAAAAAGTCCTTAAATAGATTCTTTACAGAATATACAACAAAAGTGATAGCAATCCCTGTTTTACTAGGAATTTTGTTATTAATTTTAACTTTTTTTACTTTGCAGATTCAGATATTTCATCCTGCTAATTATGAGCAAAATATGGTGTCTGAAATAACTCCGGTTATTTCTAAAGCTGTAAGAACCGAGGATGAAATGATACCTGCTCCTTTAGAGTATATTATCTTAAATAAAAACGGAACCGATATGATTAGTGCGGGTAATATGAAAAACCGTTATATTGATGACGCACTCGAGTTTGTTAAAAATAAAAAATTTCCGTCGGGCTTAGATAACCCTTTTTTTAGCATCATCGAAAGTCAAAATGATATTTGTGTTATTCGCTATAGTATCATTTTAAAATTTGTGAATCCTACCTTACAAAAGTTAATCCCATATCCCGGCTTAACAATTGCAATCCTGACATTAATTTTATTTATAATCCTATTGCTCCTTTTAAGCAGACATACATCCAAGCATTTAAGAGGCGAAGTGGACAAGCTTTTAAGAAGTACAGAAAAAATAAAAGCTAATAATTTAGATTTTAGCTCTGAAGTCAATGAGTTTAAAGAGTTTCACGCTGTCGCTGATTCCTTAGACCAGCTTAGAGATGCACTTAAACTATCATTAAGTGAACAAATTGAATTAGAGCAAAGTAAAACGGAGCAAATCAGCTCTTTGGCTCATGATATTAAAATACCGGTGACAATTATTAGAGGAAATGCAGAATTACTCGATATGATGAATCAAGATGCAAAAGAAAACGAAATAACAGCGGATATCATATCAGCATCCAATCAGATTGAAGTTTATATTCAAAACCTGATTGACACCGTTAAATTTACATCAACTTCTCTAATCCAAAAGAAGCCTGTCAGCTGGACTTCCTTTCTTAAGAAGCTGGAGCATGAAGCCGCCGCCCTGGCAAGATCCAGCCACTGCCATTTTGAATTACACCATTCCCTATCAGAACAGCTTACATTTAAAATGGATGAACAATATCTATACCGAGCATTTTTAAATATTATCATTAATGGTTTCGAACATTCACCAGCGGGAAAATCCCTCAATCTTAAGATTATAAAGGATAACAATAATCTTATTTTTGAGTTTCAAGATCAAGGTGAGGGCTTTAGCAAGGAAGCATTAAAAAACGGAATGACGTTATTCTTCACAGAAGACAAAGCCAGAACCGGCACACATCATGGCATCGGTTTAAACTTTGCTAGCAAGGCGGTTGCTTATCATGGAGGAGAACTTACAATCCGAAATAATTCACTAGGCGGGCTTGTGACAATTATACTTCCAATAGAATTATAGCTCACTTTTATATTCATAGTGTTTGCGAGCCGCCACCCAGAAAGGAGTTTCGCAACGACCACCATATATGTCTGTATTTAAGAAAGGAATTGAAATAGATATGAAAGATATTTTCGCAAAAGTACTCAAAAAAGCTTCTGATATATTACCTTTTGATTTGCTATCGCAGGGGATTAAACTACTGATTTTAGCGGGTATTATTTATGCCTTGTTTATTTGCCTAAAAAAAATTTTAAAGGACGGCAGAAAAAAGGCAGTCACTGTTGATGAAATGGAGGGCCACGAATTTGAGCATTTTTGTGCGGGGCTTTTAAGAGGCAGCGGCTTTGATGAAGTCGTTGTAACAAAGGGAAGCGGAGACTTTGGTGTTGATATTCTGGCACAAAAGGAAGGGATTACGTATGCGATTCAGTGTAAGCGTTATGAGGGTCCGGTTGGTGTACATGCTGTGCTGGAAGTATTTGCAGGAAAAGCTTATTATGATAAAATGGTGGGAGCGGTGCTGACGAATCAATACTTTACGGCACCTGCAGTTGAAGCAGCCACAAAGTTAAATATCATACTATGGGATGGCGATTATTTGCAGGCGATGTTGGAAGAGACGGAAGAAGAATAGAGAAAATGGAGAGATACTAATGCAAAAAGAAGATATTCGTATTAAAAGAGTCATTATCCATATTATGGATTCAATGGTAGGAATGCCGGTTTTATCAGATACTGAAATAGAGTTTGGTTCTGATTTTGCGGATTTTCTGAGGGAACATATTTATAAAATTGCTTCCAGTGATGATTGTAAGGCATGCCGCTTTTATGAGAAGGAATCAGAGGTGTACCAGATGCTTGCTCAATATAGTGAAGAAAATTTTATTCCGATGAGTCAGGATATGGCTAATTATTTATATCAGATTATGAATAGTAATATTGATATTCCCTCTGCGGATCTTGCAGTCGTTCGTTTTAAGGCGGAGGATAAGGAATTCATTGCGCTTCTAAAAATGAATTATAAGGAGTCTTATACTCATCGTACTAAGACGAGTGAAGATGGTGAGGGAAATGAGAATGAAATTATAAAATATAAATCCATACTGCCCAATGAAACACAGCGGCTTCAAGAAGCAGCTATTATTGATTTAACAGATTTTACAGTAAAAGCAATGGAAAAAAAGTATGAGGTAAACGGGGAAAAAACAAATTATTTTACATATTTATTTTTAAAATGCAGCAGTGAGCTTTCTCATAAATCAAAGCTTTCAATTGTAACAAGGGCAGTGGAAAGCGTTCAAAATGACTACTATGATGAAAGTGTATTATACGAGCAGACAATGCGGGCTAAAAATATTATTCATGAGGCACTGGAAGAAAACGGAGGCTTTGCCGTAGAAGAGATTGCAGATAAGATTTTTGAAGAAAAGCCGGAGCTTAAAATCGAATTTCAGGATAAAATGGAAAAATATGATATGGTAAAGCAGGAAATTAATCCCCAGAGTGAACGTACTACTAAAAAATATGAGACTCAGTTTTTAACAACCGATTCCGGAATTGAAATTAAGATCCCGATGGAAAAATATAACGATCCCGGCAGTGTCGAATTTATCACAAATCCCGATGGTTCCGTGTCAGTACTTATTAAAAATGTAGGTCATATTAAGGCAAGGTTATAGTACTAATTTCATTGCCATTCAGGAAAAAACATGCTAAAATATACGCATAAAGTGTGTAGGCAGAGTTATTCGTGAGGTAATGAAATAGTGAATATAAATGATGCATTGAATGAAATTTTAGTAGGATTGTTTAAAGATATTAATGAAATAGAAGAGAAGGCAATTCGAACGGGACAATATAAAAACATGACCTCAAATGACATGCATGTAATTGAGGCAATTGGTTTGGGAAATGCAAAAAACATGACCGCAGTTGCCAAAGTTTTGAATGTTACGACAGGTACATTGACTATTTCCGTTAACTCCCTTGTTAAAAAGGGCTATGTGGAGCGCATTCGGAGTGAAGAGGATCGGCGTGTTGTATTAGTTTCGCTGACACAAAGAGGGCGAAAGGCATATGCCCATCATCAGAAATTCCACAAAGAGATGATTGACAGCATTGTCGAAGGGCTTTCCGAAGAGGAAAAAGAAGTGTTACAAAAATCACTGTTAAAATTAACCGATTTTTTTAAATCAAAGCAGCAACAATAAAGCCATTCGGGATATACTCCTGAATGGCTTTTTTAATGAGAGGAAATGGTGAAGGACCTAAATTTAATAAAAATTCATGGAAAATATGATCACTATAAGCATTTCCCCAAGCTTCCTTTGCCAGGTTTTGACATTCTAAAATTTCCAAATACCCACCATAGTATTTTAAGTAATTGGCAGGTTCACTGGCGATATAAGAAAATACTGCCTGGATAGATGCAGAGTCGGTAATGCCAAAATTATGCAGATAGGGAGCAATTTCCGCCGTTCCCATACCTTCATAGTGAATCATAATATCTAAGAGTGAATACAAGCAAAGCTGGATGCTGCGGTCAAGGGCAACGGCATCATAAATAGTTGCAGCAGAATCAGCACTATTCGGGCTTAAGCCGGCAGCACATGCCTTTGCATAATCATAGGAAATCATTTCGGTATAAGTTGCATAGCCCTCGATATAGCCGCCCCAATACAGAATACTCCTTAAATCAGGGAGCGAAGCTTCCTCGCTGTGAGACTGAAACGTAACCGATTGATATAAATGTCCGGGAAAGCCTTCATGTGCGAGGGTTGTATATAAATCAATGCCTTTTTCGGTTGTAGCATTATTGACATAGATTACATTTTCAAAAACAGCATCAATCGGCGGAGTAAAATAAAAAGCAGGACTTGTATAGGCTTCCAGAGATTCATCAACATCTTTTACGACATAGGAATAAAAATTATTGTCTGTTGATGAAAAATCTAGCGCCATACGGCTCTTTAAATCTTCTAAAATCTGTTCCGGTTCAAGGGCAGCCAGCGGGTCTTCAAACCCTTCATATTCACCTTCTGAAAGAAGCAAAACAGTAGTATGTAATTTAGTAAAATCCTCTTGTAATTGTTTTGTCAGCATAGACTTGATTTCTTTTATAGATTTATCTGTTCCGATTGTTGATTTTACCAGATATTCATAATATTTTTTTCCGCCCTCGTCTTGACACAAGCCGGAAAGTGCCTTGCCGCTGCCTTTTAAAACAGTCAGACAATCACCGAGCTTTTCATAAGCAGGAAACAATACCGTAGTTAAGAGCCGTTCATTTTGTGAAAGGTAATATTTTTTTTCAGAAGCAGAAATTTCTCCCTGTGCCTCTAAGGCGTTTACTTTATCGATAAAAGTAGTAACTAAAATATGATTTTTATAGGAAGAAATAAAAGTATCGCACCATGCGATGACCCGTTCTGCTTCGCTGTCCGACATAAAAAGGCCGGCAGCAGATTTTTCCTTTTCATATTCGTTTAGGCTGTTTAAATATGGACCGGAGCACTCTAATATTTTTAAGTAGTTTTCCACATCCTTCTTAGTAGAGAAGGTATATTCTGAAAGCAGCAGCGGAAATTCAGTCTGTAATCCTGAAAATGGACTGAAGGGTTCCTCAAAGTAAGGGTATTTGCAGCCTTCTAACATAGATTTTAAGCTATAGTTAAAAACATCATAGTTATATTTATATTCGGTGGACAAGGAATTTCGGTGTGTTTTTTTCAGTCTTTTTATTGTATTTTCCAAAGTAATAGGATGAGATTCCATATCTTGTTTACTATAAAGAGGCAGAGAGACCTGCTTATTTTCCACACCATAAGATTCAGGGTTTCGTAAAGTGAAGTGCAGGCTCAGAGAATCATCCGACATTTCGGTTAAAAACATTTCCTGACAGAGAGATTGAAACTTGGCCGTTTCCCCTTTTCCCGCAAGACCAAAAAGATGGCCTCTTCCGGTTATTTTAAAAATCAGTAGTACAGCTGCAATGCAAATAATAATAGAAAGCAGCTGTCTAAGCAGTTTATTATTACGCTTCATAGTTTATCCAATATATTTCTGCCTTTTTTTCATTCTATGTTAGAATAACCGGAAAAATTAAGGAATTTTAGAAATTGACTATCAACTTTGCCTATGTTAGGCTATTACCATCAGATTTTAGCACTTATGCTAGTATTTCTTTTTATAAATATGTATAATAATAGTAATATAAATCTAAAGGAGCACATAAACATTATGAGTAAAGGTAAATTTTATATCACGACTGCTATTGCATATACTTCAGGCAAGCCGCACATTGGAAACAGCTATGAAATCGTGCTTGCAGACAGTGTTGCACGTTTTAAGAGAAAAGACGGGTATGATGTTTTTTTTCAGACAGGAACGGACGAGCATGGTCAGAAAATAGAATTAAATGCAGAGGCAGCAGGCATCACTCCAAAGGAGTTTGTAGATGATGTTGCCCATACGATAAAAGACCTTTGGGATTTAATGAATACTTCCTATGATAAATTTATTCGCACAACGGATGACTATCATGTGAAACAAGTACAGAAGATTTTTAAACGTCTTTATGACCAGGGAGATATTTATAAGGATTCCTATGAAGGCTTGTACTGTACTCCATGTGAATCATTTTGGACTGAGTCACAATTAGAAGATGGGAAATGTCCTGATTGCGGGCGCGACGTAAAGCCGGCAAAGGAAGAAGCATATTTCTTTAAAATGAGTAAATATGCCGACCGTTTAATTGAACACATTCAGACACATCCGGAGTTTATTCAGCCGGTATCCCGTAAAAATGAAATGATGAATAACTTTTTACTGCCGGGTCTGCAAGACTTATGTGTTTCCAGGACAAGCTTTAAGTGGGGAATTCAATATAAAAAGCTTTGGCCGGCAGATTTACATCTGATTGGTAAAGACATTATCCGCTTCCATACCATTTACTGGCCGATTTTCTTAATGGCACTTGATGAACCGCTTCCAAAGCAGATTTTTGGCCATCCTTGGCTTTTACAAGGCGATGGTAAGATGAGTAAGTCAAAGGGCAATGTTATTTATGCCGATGATTTAGTAAAGTTTTTTGGTGTAGATGCAGTGCGTTACTTTGTTCTTCATGAAATGCCGTTTGATAACGATGGTGTTATTTCATGGGAGCTGATTGTCGAACGCATTAATTCAGATTTGGCGAACACTTTAGGAAATCTGGTAAATCGCACTATTTCCATGAGTAATAAATATTTTGACGGCATTGTCGAGGACAGGGGTGTGACAGCGCCTGTTGATGAGGATTTAAAAGCAGTAGTAACAACTACCTTTGATAAGGTTCAGGCGAAAATGGATCAGCTTCGTGTCGCGGATGCCCTAACCGAGATTTTTGCCTTGTTTAAACGCTGCAATAAATATATTGATGAAACAGAGCCATGGGTACTTGCTAAAAGCGAAGATAAAAAAGACAGACTGGCAACCGTGCTTTACAATCTGGTCGAAGGAATTGTAATTGGCATTTCACTGCTTGATTCTTTTATGCCGGAAACAACAAAGAATTTTGCCAAGCAGCTTAATACAGAGCTTAGAGCTTTTGAGGAGACAAAGACTTTTGGTCTCTATGAAAATGGCACAAAGGTGACGGATAAGCCGGAAATTTTATTTGCCAGATTAGATGCCAAAGAGGTGATTGAAAAGGCAGAAGCAATGTTTGCAGAGCGAAAGAAAGAAACCAAGCCGCAGGAAGAAAGTGAACCGGTCATTGATATTGAAAATAAACCTCAAATTACATTTGAGGAATTCGGTAACATGCAGTTTCAGGTAGGCAAAATTATTGCTTGTGAAGAGGTTCCGAAAAGTAAAAAACTGCTTTGCTCAAAGGTTCAGATTGGCAGTGAAATAAAGCAGATTGTTTCCGGAATTAAGGGATATTACAGTGCAGAAGAAATGGTTGGCAGGAAGGTTATGGTATTAGTAAACTTAAAGCCTGCAAAGCTGGCGGGTGTCCTTTCCGAGGGAATGCTGTTATGCGCAGAGGATGCAGAAGGAAATCTGGCACTTCTGGCTCCTGATAAAGATATGCCGGCAGGAGCAGAAATCTGTTAAAATAATAGTAACAATAGATAAAATAAAAACAGCATAAGGGAGGACATGCATATGATAAAAAGAGAAGAATTTACGTTTGACTCAAGAGATCACTTGTCTAAAATTTATGCATTCAGATGGATACCGGAAACGGATAAACCGGTCTGTATCGTTCAGATAGTTCATGGTATGGCTGAATACATTGAAAGGTATGATGATTTTGCCAGGTTTTTAGCATCCCATGGTATGATTGTAATTGGTGAAGATCATTTAGGTCATGGACGGACTGCGGATGTGAATCAAATGCCGCACGGTTATTTTTGCAAGAATGATCCGGCAACGGTTGTTGTCAGAGATGTTCACAGATTAAAAAAGTTAACCCAGGAACAATATCCCGGTATCCCGATTATAATTATCGGCCATAGTATGGGTTCCTTTATACTCAGAAACTACCTGACACGGTATGGGAAGGGTATTGATGGAGCAGTAATACTTGGAACCGGCAATCAGCCGAAATCGACGCTTAGGTGGGGAAAGCTCATATGCTCCTTCTTGACACTGTTTCAAGGCGGAAAGCATAAAAGCCTTTTTTTAAACGGAATTGCATTTGGACCATATGAAGTAGGAATAAAAAATAAACGAACACCGGTTGACTGGATTTGTACCGATACGGCTGTTGTTGATAATTATATCGCCGATGCAAAGTGTGGATTTACGTTTACACTAAATGGTTTTCGGACATTATTTGAGTTAATCAGCCGAACGAATAAAAATACTGATTTGGAAAAAATACCTAAAAAGCTACCGATCTTAGTTGCTTCAGGCAAAGAGGATCCAGTCGGTAATTATGGAAAAGGCCCAAGTGATTTATATGATCTTTACCTTAATTTGGATTTGACGAAGGTACAGCTTAAATTGTATCCTGAAGTAAGGCATGAGCTGTTAAATGAACCAATCAAGGAGCAGGTCTATAAGGATTTGCTGAATTGGATCAAAGCCGTTATTTAATAAAAAGTTTGAATGTTGAGGACAGTCAGGGGATATCATAAACAGAAAGGAAGGCAGTCAAATGAAAAAAGTTATGTCACTTATGGGAATTGTTTGTATGCTGGTACTTGGTCTTGGTATGACTGTATTTGCCAGTGAGCAGCAGGATAGTACTGCAAAAGCATTTCTTGCATTAGGAGCAGATTTAAACGAGCAGCAAAAAAATGAGGTATTTAACCTCATGGGCATTTCAGCTGCGGATTTAGACCGGTATGAAGTAGTAACGATTACAAATGATGAAGAACATAAGTATCTTGGTTCTTATTTGGATTCCTCTGTAATAGGAAGCAACTCTTTGTCAAGCGTAATGATTACACCGGCTGAAAAAGGACACGGCGTCATTGTAACAACAAAAAATATTAATTATTGTACGACCGGTATGTATCGAAATGCACTATTAACGGCAGGAGTGGAGGATGCGGATATTCTTGTCGCAGCACCGACTAATATTTCCGGCACAGCAGCATTAATCGGAGCCTTGCGTGCGTATGAAGAAATGAGCGGTGAGAGTGTTCCCGATAATACACTTGATGTTGCGCTGGACGAATTGGTTACGACAGGAGAAATTGCAGATTCGGTAAAAAGTGCAAGCAATGAGGATGTCGAGGCATTAGTTGCCTTTGTAAAAGAAAAAATTGCATCCGGCGAGCTTGAAACAGAAGATGATATTTATAAAGCTATTTCCGAAGGTGAAGAAAAATTTGGAGTTATTCTAGCTGAAGGCGAGAAACAGCAGATTGTGGCACTGATGAAGAAAATAGAAGACTTAAACTTAGATCCAAATAAGCTCATTGATCAAGCCGTAGGCTTATATGATAAATATGGAGATGATATTGTAAATCATTTGGAGGATGCCGGTTTTTTTGAATCAGTAGGTAATTTTTTTACAAGGTTAGGAAAGTCCATTGCCGATTTTTTTGCAGGACTATTTTAGGAGACAATTTTAAAAATAAAAGTCATATCACTTCGTGGATGCGGAGTGTGTGACTTTTTTATAACAGGCAGTGTTGCTATGACAGCTAAAGGGCGGCGATGATAATGATAGAAAAGGATAAGGTTTTAGTCAGACGTGCATATGTTGAGGAATACGAAGCGGTTATGGGAATTGTCTGGCGTACATTTTTAAAATTTGAAGCACCGGATTATTCCCAAGAAGGTATCAAGAGCTTTCAGGATTTTATAACCGATCCGGTACTGCATAGAATGTTTATTTTAGGCGAATACCAGATTTTTGTTGCCGTTTGCAAAGGAAAAATTGTGGGAATGATCAGCCTGAGGGACCGTAGCCACATATCGTTATTATTTGTAGATAAGCAATATCATAAGCAGGGCATTGGCAGGGAACTTGTAGATTATTTGAAACATTATATGCAGACAGAATTATGTGAAGGTAAGATAACGGTAAATGCATCTCCATACGGCCTTGGTTTTTATCATAAGCTTGGCTTTTATGATACGGATATGGAGCAAGTAAGGCAAGGAGTTCGGTTTACACCAATGATTTCGCTTCTATAATTTATCGAAAAAAGGTAAATAAACTGCATGATTGGGCAATTTGCACCTTTTTCGGGAATATTTTGAATAAATTTATCGAATGTGTTGAAAAATTAACATATTTTTGGTAGGATGTATTTCGAGGGTAAATGTTTATTTTTAAGATATAAAAGTTCTCGGTTTTTAGTACAAAAAACTGCCTATCCTAATCCCCAAAAACAATTTTAATATTTGACAGATTCGTAAGCAAGCCTATGAGTATGTATGAAACAAGCTCGTGGGTTAATATTATATTAAAAATGGAATCAAGGCTTCTTATACATAATGAAATAAAAAGAGAAGAAAATATACTATTAAATACAATCTTTTAAGATAAAGGAATGTATTACATTGCATTTATCTTAAATTGTGATAGAAAAGGATGTCAATATGAAAAATTTATTTGGAATTGAAGGACCGGTTATGTCTTTTCTTGGAAAGGTAGCCGATTTAATTATATTAAACCTAGTTTATATTGTTTGCTGTCTGCCGGTTTTTACAATTGGGGCGGCAACGACAGGTCTCTACTATGTAACACTTAAGATGTCTAAGGATGAAGAAGGTTATATTCTGAAAGACTTTTTTCGATCTTTTAAACAAAATTTCAGGCAGGCAACCGTAATTTGGCTTATTTTATTATCAACCGGTACAATTGCAGCGATTGAGTTTTTATTAGTCAGCCGCAATGTAACCGGATTTAATGTGATGCATGTTTTTGTTGCATTTCAGTTTATGCTTTGGTCTTTTATAACACTATATGTATTTGCAGTGCTGTCAAGATTTGAAAACACTATTTTGGCGACGATTAAAAATGCTTTTTTATTAAGTCTGGCTAATATACCAAAAACATTTCTTTTACTTGTGTTTTCTTGTATACCTGTAGTATTAGTACTATTAAATCTAAAATTATTTCCACTGTTATTATTCGTAGGATTTTCAGCGGTTTGTTATACAAACAGCTATTGGCTCGATAAGATTTTTAAAAAAATTCAGCCGGACGAAGAATCAGATTCAAATCAAGAGCTGTCACAGCTGGATATCATGGAAGAGGATAATGATTCTAAAAAGAAAGAAGATTAGTAATAGTGGGGAAATTAAGAGGGAACTGATGTGAGAAATAAGAAGAATTGTGAAAAAAAGCAGCAAGTACCTAATAAAAAGAATTATTTAATTATGCAATGGGTATTTCCGGCGCTGATATTTATCAGTGCTATAATTTTGATGCTGTACAATTACGGAGTGTCTCAAAATAAGAATATTATTAAGAAAGCCGATACTACCATTAATACAACTGCAAAGCGTTATAGTGCGATGGGATATTCTGTACTTATGGATATTTCATGTGCATCACAGCCGATTGCCAGAATGATTTCGGATATAGGGCTTACAAATAAAGCGGAACTGTTACCGCCCCTAAAGGCACTTTCAGAGCAGACTAACATAAGATTATGTGCTGTGATCGACAAAGAAGGTAAGGGCATTACAAATGCAGGTAACGATATTGAGTTGGATTTGTCTCTTTATCAAGCAGTCTTTAATGATAGAATTACTTATTTTTTTACAGAGGATGATCAAGTCAGCAGCAATCGTTCCCTGGCTATTATTGTACCGCTGGAAAATGGAAAGGGATATTTACTTTCCTATTTTCATCCGGAGCTGATTCGAAAAAGTGTTTCGATTTCGGAATATGATGGAAAAACTTGTTATTCAATTGTAGATGCGGAAGGCAACGTGATTTTTACAACGCTTTCGGAAATAGAAAACGGAAGTAACTTATATGATTTATTGGAGACTACATCAGATAAAGTTGAATTTGACAGAATGCATTCCCGTGTAACATATGGCGAAGACTATCGATTGATTTCTAAAATCGGAGACAGGGAATATTACAACTGCTTTGTCCCTTTTGGTGAAAAAGAAAACAAATGGTTCTTTGTTATGAGTGTATCAAATTCTTATGTAAACACAATGAAAAACAGTGATTGGCAGCCAACGAGACGAATGGTCATTAATTTAATATTTTCGATGATTATATTTGGTGTCATGGTTACTGCAATTAATATTATCAATAAAATTAGATATAATGATCGCAGCAAATATTTGCAGCAAAAGGCTGATACCGATCTTTTAACGGAGTTAAACAATAAAATTGCAACGGAACGAAAGATAAAAGATTACATTGAAGATAATCCCGATATGCAGGCAATGATGTTTATTTTTGATATTGATAATTTTAAAAAGATTAATGATACAAGGGGTCATGCCTTTGGTGATGAAGTGTTAAGAGAAATTGGCATGCGCCTGAGAGCAGAGTTTAGAGTATCTGATATTATTGGGCGTGTTGGCGGAGATGAATTTGTTTTATTCCTTAAAAATATAAAGGATGACAGTGTTTTAAAAAGAGAAGCAGGAAGAGTTGCGGGACTGTTTGATGATTTTAAGGTGGGGCAATATTCTAAGTACAAAGTGACTGCCAGTATAGGCTGTGCCGTATTCCCTCGAGATGGCGAAAAATTCGAATCTCTTTATAAAGCAGCAGACAACGGATTATATAAAGCAAAGAAACGCGGTAAAAATCAACTTGCGTATTATTATGAAGAGGAATGTGCAAAATAACTGACAAAATAGAATGAGAATTTAGACAACTTTTATAGCCTAAGAAGGCTGTATAATGCACATTGGGCAACATGTATAAGATTATTTAAAATATTTGTGTAATAAAGGTATAGGCAAAAAGTAACTGTTATAATATACTAAATTCAAGGTTAGCAGTGACAACCAATCGTAATTTTTATAAAATGAAAAGAATTTAGGAGGAAAAATGAAATGGCTAGTTTATCTTTGAAAAACATTTGTAAAACTTATCCAAATGGATTTGAAGCAGTTAAAGATTTCAGTCTTGATATTGCAGATCAAGAATTTATTATTTTCGTAGGACCGTCAGGATGTGGTAAATCTACTACACTTCGTATGATTGCAGGATTGGAAGATATTTCTTCTGGTGAATTAAGAATTGGTGACAAATTAGTAAATGATGTTGAGCCAAAGGATAGGGACATTGCAATGGTATTCCAGAACTACGCTCTTTATCCTCATATGTCAGTTCGTGACAATATGGCTTTTGGTCTTAAATTAAGAAAAGTTCCAAAAGATGAAATTGATAAAATGGTTAATGAGGCAGCTAAGATTCTTGACTTAACTCCATTGCTTGACCGTAAACCAAAGGCTTTAT
>CAYPIB010000044.1:0-22288 GCA_964410675.1 uncultured Roseburia sp. | reverse complement strand
GGAAGAGTTGCACATAATGAAAACGGTGATGTTGCATGTGCCCACTACCATCACTTCAAAGAAGATGTCGCATTGATGAAAGAGATTGGTTTGAAGTCTTACCGGTTTTCAATAAGCTGGGCTAGGGTTATGCCGGATGGAACCGGAAAGATAAATCCAAAAGGGATTCAGTTCTATTCGGATTTAGTAGATGAACTAATCAAAAATGGAATAGAGCCAATGGTAACATTGTTCCATTGGGATTATCCGATGGCACTTTTTAAAAAGGCCGGCTGGATGAATCCGGAAAGTCCGCTTTGGTTTGAAGAGTATACGAAGGTAATTGTAGAAGCGTTATCAGACCGGGTAATTTATTGGATGACATTAAATGAACCGCAGATGTTTTTAAGTCTGGGATATGAGGATGGGGTGTTTGCGCCCTTCTTACAAATGACAAGAAAAGAATTAATAAAAATGTCACACCATATTTTGCTTGCGCATGGCAGGGCTGTACGGGTAATTAGAGAGCACGCAAAAAATAAACCGAGCATTGGTTTTGCCAGTACCGCGCCGAGTGCGCTGCCTGCTGACAGCGGTTTAGATGCAATAGAGGCTGCAAGAGAGCAGACGTTTGGACTTTATGTAAATGGACGCTATTTATTCGGGACGAGCTGGTGGGCAGATCCTATTTTGAAGGGGTGCTATCCAAAAGAGGCATATGAATTATTCGGTGAAGATATGATTGATATGTCGGAGGAAGACAGGCAGATTATCATGTCCCCGATTGACTTCTTCGGCGCCAATATTTACCAGAGCATTGATACTAACGCAAGGATTACAAGCAATTATGAAAGCAACGCTTCTATGGGATGCGGAAGGACTACGATGGGGTGGCCGGTTACACCGGATGTCTTATATTGGTCATTAAAATTCTTACATGAAAGATATAACCTGCCGATTTTAATTACTGAAAATGGCATGGCAAATACGGATTGGGAGCATTTTGACGGAGCAGTGCATGATCCCCAGCGTATCGATTATATGACACGGTATTTACGTGCATGCAAGCGTGCCGTGAACGAAGGCGTTGAAATGATTGGCTATCAATATTGGTCCATTATGGACAACTTTGAATGGGCATCCGGATACGACCAACGCTTCGGACTTATTTACGTCGACTATAAATCCCAGAAACGGATTTTAAAAGATTCTGCCTATTGGTACCGCGATACAATTTTACAAAACGGTAATAACTTATAAATAACAAAATCTCCTTTGGATAAAGTTCATCCACGGGAGATTTTTTCTTTCCGGGGAAAAATTTGGCGGTAGTGAAACTGATTTCTTGTGGCGGCTTACAAAGCACTGGTAGAAAGAGAGCCGCCGTCTAAGCCGCCACTAAGAAATTAGTACCCCCTTACCTATTGAAATATATCATCAAAAAAGGATATACTAGATACGTTAATAAAAACAAGGAGGAAGTTTTATATGAAATGTATTTCATGGAATGTAAATGGCTTAAGAGCAGTAGTCGGAAAAGGATTTTTGGATATTTTCAATGATATAGATGCAGATATTTTTTGCGTGCAGGAAACAAAGCTTCAAGAGGGGCAAATTGAACTTGACTTGCCGTATTACTTTCAATACTGGAATTATGCACAGAAAAAGGGATATTCAGGAACGGCTGTTTTTACAAAAATAAAACCAATTTCCGCTGTCAATGGCATTGGGATAGAAGAACATGATATGGAAGGAAGAGTCATTACTCTGGAGTTTGAAGAATTTTATTTCGTTACAGTCTATACTCCAAATGCAGGAGAGGAATGTAAACGTCTTTCCTATCGGATGGAATGGGAAGATGCCTTTTTAGCCTATTTAAAAAGGCTTGAGAATACAAAACCGGTTATTTGCTGCGGTGATTTGAATGTAGCACATGAAGAAATTGATTTAAAGAATCCGAAGACAAATCGTAAAAGTGCCGGCTTTACAATCGAAGAACGAGATAAATTTACAGACTTACTAAACAGCGGGTTTATTGATACGTTTCGTTTCTTTTATCCGGAGTTAGAAGGGGCTTATTCCTGGTGGTCCTATCGGTTTCAAGCAAGGGCTAAAAATGCCGGATGGAGAATTGATTATTTTATTGTTTCTGAATGCTTAAAGGACAAGCTTGAGGGAGCGGCAATTCAAAGTGAAGTTATGGGGTCTGATCATTGTCCGGTTGAACTGACAATTAATTTATAAAAACGGAGGAACTATCAATGTCAATCGAGCGTGCAAGGGAATATTTTAGATATGAATCTTTAAAACGTTTTGACAGTGTATATCCGGCTTGTGGCAGCAGTAATAGTGCTATTATGATGACAATGGAGGAGCTTGCAAAATATTCTGGGTATGAAGCATGGATAGATGTGTGTAAGCCGATAAATGAAGCATAATATAGTAAAAGCGGGAGTAAAATAATGAGAAAAGAAAAAAAGAAGGTTTTGTATATTTTGCTGACACTAATTATGACGATTGTGTCGGTTGGGTGCGGAGAGGTAAATAGTGAACAGAAATTAATTGAATTTCCCAATATTCGTGCTTTTTCCAAAGAAATTGCCAATACTCAAGTTGTGACACGGTTATCACTTGAAGGGAATTTAAAACAAAAGCAGGAGGTTGCTGAGCAGGAAGCCAAGGAACGGGAAGCCAAAAAGAAGGTTGTTGTTATTGATGCGGGACATCAGAAAAAGGGCAATAGTGAAAGGGAACCGATTGGACCGGGCGCAAGCGAAACAAAGGCGAAGGTTGCGGGTGGTACTTCAGGGAAAACGAGCGGTCTTCCGGAATACGAGCTTACGCTTATGACAGCTGTAAAGCTAAGGGATGAATTACAAAGCCGTGGTTATTGGGTTATTATGGTCAGGGAAAGCCACGATGTAAATATGAGCAATGCAGAACGTGCCAAGATAGCAAATGATGCTGCCGCAGATGTGTTTATCCGCATACATGCCAATGGATCGGAGGATACAAGTGTGAATGGAATGATGACAATCTGCCAGACTGAAAAAAATCCCTATAATGGAACTCTATATAGTAAAAGTAAGAGCTTATCCGAAAAAGTACTGAAGGAGACAGTAGAAGCAACCGGGGCAAAAAAGCAATATGTGTGGGAAACCGATACAATGAGTGGAATCAACTGGGCAATGGTCCCGGTGACAATTATCGAAATGGGATATATGACAAATCCAAATGAAGATACTCAGATGGCGTCGGAGGATTACCAGTATAAGCTTGCAACCGGGATGGCAAATGGAATAGATGCTTATTGCAATGAAGAATTTAAGAGGTAAACTTAAATAAAATTTAATAGTAATTATTACTATCATATGGTAAAATATAATTGGTAAAAAAAAGTGTATTTTTAGGAGGGAATGATATGCAATTCAGAATTTTGGGAGATACGATGCCGGCAGTTGAAATTTTATTTGATGCACCGGGTGAGTCTATGTATACGCAATCAGGCGGAATGGCATGGCAGACACAGGGGATTGTGATGGATTCTAACATGAAAGGCGGACTTGGCAAGAGCATCGGCAGAATGTTTGCGGGTGAATCTTTGTTTATGGCAACCTATACGGCGCAGAAGGAAGACACTATGGTAGCGTTTGCGTCAACTGTGGCAGGTGAAATCTTACCGATTGATGTAGGAGCGACAGGAGGAATGATTTGTCAAAAGGGAGCTTTTTTATGTGCACAGGAAGGTGTTAACTTAAATGTTACACTGACAAAGCGTTTTTCGGCAGGCCTTTTTGGTGGTGAAGGTTTTATTTTACAGGATATTAGCGGAACCGGAATGGCGTTTTTAGAAATAGACGGTAATAAAATTGAAAAGCAGCTTGCTCCCGGTGAAGTATTATTGGTAGATACGGGCAATGTTGTTGCATTTGAGAAAAGCGTTTCTTATGAAATCGAAACAGTAAAAGGATTTAAAAACATTTTCCTAGGCGGCGAAGGTTTATTTCTGACAAAGCTGGTGGGACCCGGTAAAGTAATTTTACAGACGCAGAACTTTAATGAATTTGCTGGACGTATAATTAAAATGATACCAAATAAATAATAGAAACTAACTTAAATTACATATTATAAAGTTATAAGATCAGACTGACTGAGAGTAATCTCGGCAGTCTGATTTTTTTACCTAAAAATAGAATTAAAAATACATGTGTAAAATTATGCTTCCACTCATTCAAACAAATATAGATAAATTGTACAAAAAAAGAGGAATAAAGTCAACTAATTACTTAAAAAACGAGTTAATTTTAACAAAAATATCAATAAATAACCTTAACAATTGACTAAGTTATCCAAGTAAAATATAATTAGAATTAAGTTAGAAAGTAAACCGTTAACTTAACAAGAAAAAAGGAGAATAAAAATGAGGAAAAAAGCAACGCAATGGCTGGCATTATTTATGGCAGCAGCTTTACTTATTACATCAGTTAATTTCACATCGTTTACATTGGATGTACAAGCTGAAAGTTCAGATGTAATTAGTGTAAGCGGAAACTATACTTTTGATTCTGCTAGTACATGGGACAACAATGGTGGTAAAGAGAATAATATTGACTATCAAACGAGCATTGTTCCGGCAGATGGAACGACACTCGAAATGGATATTTTGCTTCCGGACACAGGCACGGCACCAAGCTTTGATGGTCTGATGAAGGCAGTCGGCATATTGCGAATAGGTTCTAATTGGAATTGGGTACAATCTAATACGATTCCGGAATTAAAGGCAGCAGACTTTTCGGATACTGTTACAATTGATGAGATTACATATTATAAAGCCTCAGTAAGAATCCCGTTTGAAGGTACAGTTGGGGCAAACGTTGAAGAGGGATGGAGCGCGAATGTTCCTTTTGCAGAAGCAATCAATGATGTGGTTGCTCAGATAACAGTGCAATTTGCAGGATATCAGTGTGATTACAGCGGCGATATTTATGTGGCAAATGCAAAGCTTACAAATTTAGAAGGCAGCGGCAGCAGCGAAACGTCATCAGATGTTCTTAAGGAATGGAACTTTGATGATGGTATCGGCAGCTGGGAAAATGCCGGATGGGATTATCAATATGATGGTGAAGCTCCGACAGTTTCTGCCAATAATGGTATGCTTGAGGTAAAAGTAGACTATAGTCAGAATAAAGACACGAGCTGGAGTCAGATTGGTGTTAGAGAATGGAAAGATGTAAGTGTGCAGGGAGCAAATAAGGTAACCTTTGATTTCTTCTATGATCCGGCACTTCTGACTGGAAGCTTTAAAATTAAGACAACCCTTCAGTATGCAGATGGCGCTAGTCATTCGGATACAGGAGTAGCGGATACAACGGTTAATACAGAAGCGGCAGTTGATGCTGACGGCGGCTTAAAAAAGGCGACGGTAGAACTCAGCTTCGATGAGATTACAGAAGAAACCTGCTGCAATACAGTTCTTTGCATCATTGGTGCAAATACTTCTTACAAGGGAAGTATTTACATTGATAATTTAAAAATAATAAAAGAAACACAAGCAGGACCGGATTACTTTGTCGATTCTACTGTTTCACGGAATGACATGACAAGTGAAATTTCTATTGACAATGGGAAGCTTGTTACTTCGAAAGCAAATGGTGAAGCTGAAGCAACAGATATTAAAACAAGTATTAAGCTTGTCGATAAAAAT
Source organism: uncultured Roseburia sp. (assembly GCA_964410675.1). Lineage (GTDB taxonomy): Bacteria > Bacillota > Clostridia > Lachnospirales > Lachnospiraceae > RGIG3040. The sequence continues at coordinate 16,605 of CAYPIB010000044.1, read as the reverse complement.
GCAACAAGTGATGTAAAAGCTGTCTATGCATATTTACAGGCGATGGGCAGCTCTGAAAGTGTTATTTACGGACACCAAAATGATACTTGGCATAAAGCAGGCTCTGCTGAATTAAGCAATTCAGATACAGAAGATGTAACAGGTTCTATTTCGGGTGTAATCGGTATTGATACATTATCCTTAACCGGAAATGAATATAGTGCCAAGAGATTCAACACGGAAATCGGAGGAACTGAATTCCCGCTTACAGCAGAAGGAAATGTAAGAGCGGCGGCAGCATTAACTAATTCGACGATTGATGAAGGTGCTATTGTCACCCTTTCCGCACATATGCCAAACTTTTCAAAGGTGCAGGAAGTTAAGGATTATAATGCAGAGGTAGATCCAACTTATGCAAAATATGACTTTTCAGGATATACACCTAATGTTTTAACCGGTGATGTTATGAATCAGATTCTTCCGGGTGGAACTTACAATGAACAATATAATGCTTATTTAGATATGATTGCAGCATATGCAGATGAAGTGAATGGACCAATTCTTTTCAGACCATTCCATGAAAATACAGGCAGCTGGTTTTGGTGGGGAGCAGCATTCTGTGATGCCGAGACTTATAAGAATGTATGGAAGTATACGGTAGAATATTTACGTGATGACAAGGGTGTACATAATCTACTCTATGTATATGGTCCGGGCAGTGAAGCTGCGGATGTAGAAGAGTATGGTGAAAGATATCCGGGTGATAATTATGTAGATATGATTGGATTTGATATTTACAATGAGATGCCTGGCGAAGACAATGAATCAACATGGTTTGTACAATTCAAGCAGGCTTTAAAAATAGTTGAAGATTTTGGCGCTGCGCATGGAAAATTAATTGCAGTAACAGAAACAGGTGTTAAAAATGAAACCCAGGCAGGTGATAACCAGACGGCACTTTTAAAGTCAGAAAATGCTCATAAAGACTGGTATAATGCAGTATTAAATACAGTAGCCGATTCGGATGCTTCCTATTTCTTATTATGGGCAAACTTTGGCGAAAAGGATGGCTTCTATACTCCGTATGTAAAAGAAGTCAAAGATGGCGGAGTTCTTTTTGGACATGAAATGCTTGACAATTTTATTTCCTTCTATAATGATGGACGAAGTGTATTTGCTGCAAATCAGAAAAATGTACTGGCAACACTTTCGGATGTGCTGCATGTAAATGCGGAGGGTACAACAAATGAAGCTACCGGTTACTTTGTATCTCCGGTATCCGGAAAGAGAATTTTAGGGCCAATGGCTATATCAGCTAAAGTTAACAGTACTGTTTCTGAAAATGATGTAGAAATCGTGTTTAACGGCAACGGGGTATCAAAAAAATTAAAAGCTGAATTAGACGGCAAATATTATACCGTACAGTTGACCAAAGAAATTTTGGCAAGCTTAGGCGAGTATGTGGGAAGTATTGATCTATATATTAATAGTACAAAAGCAGATTCTATCAAAGCAATATTTAATATTAAGCCTCCGGTAGAAGATGCATATGAAATTGATGGATTTGAAAATTACCTTGGTGTTGATGCATTAATGACACAGGCGTGGACAACAAATAAGGCAACAGGAAGTAAAATTAATTTAAGCTTATCCAATGATTCGGATAAAGTATACGATGGCGAATATGCGATGAAGTTTGCTTATGAGGAAACAGAAGAAGGATGGGCCGGTGCGACAATTTCAAAAGAAGTTGACTGGTCTGACTGTGACGCATTGCAATTCTATACGATTCCGGATGGATTGAATCAAAAAGTAGTAGTTCAGCTTACAGCGAATGGTATTGTTTACGAAGTGTATTTGAATGATTATGAACAGTATCGGGATAAAAAAACCCCAATGTTGGTAACAATTCCATTTACTGAGTTCTGTCAAAGAGATACTGCTGGGAATCCAAAGGGTGGACTTGTAGATGACAGAAATACGGTAACACAATTTGGTCTGTGGGTAAATGCGGTAAAAGATACTCCTGTATTTGTAGATGGTAAAGTAAACGGAACTATTTACTATGATAAAATTACGGCAATTAATTCGGGTGCTGACAATATTATATTTAAAGATTTAACTGGAACCGAAAAACCAACACCGGAGAAACCTACTCCGGAAAAGCCGACCCCAGAGAAACCGACTCCAGAAAAACCGGTCAATCAGGCGGCGCTGAAAATTACAGGCGTTGGCAGTACATTGACTTATGGCAAGAGTGCTAATTTAAAAGTTAGTGGCGGAAGCGGAAGCGGTGCAATAACTTATGCTGTAACATCCGGCAGTAAATATGCGACTGTGGATGCAAGCGGAAAAATACTTGCAACCGGAATCGGCTCTGTAACAATTAAGGCGGAAAAGGCCGGCGATGCTAAATATAATCCGGCAACAGCAACAATTACATTTAAAACTGTAATGCCGAAGAAAAATACTACGATTACAGTGGGCAAGGGAAAATATAAAGTAACAAGTACGACAAAAAAGAAAGAGGCGCTTGCTTATGTTGGTCCGGTAGATAAAACTTCCAAGAAGGTTTCTGTACCGTCGTCAATAAAAATTGGCAAAAAGACATATAAGGTTACGTCAATCGGTAAAAAGGCATTTAAGGGATGTAAGAAGCTTACAAGTGTTACAATCGGAAAGTATGTAACAAAAATCGGAGACAGTGCATTTGAAAGCTGTAAGGCATTGTCTAAAATTACAATTCCGGCGAATGTTACAACAATTGGCAAAAAGGCATTTTATAAAGACAGTAAGTTAAAGAGCGTTACAATAAAGTCAAAGAAGCTGAAAAAAGTAGGCTCTCGTACTTTTAAAGGAATTAATAAAAATGCCAAAATTAAAGTACCTTCCTCAAGGCTTTCTTCATACAAGAAGCTGTTAAAAGGAAAAGGTCAGGCTAAAACAGTTAAGATTACAAAATAGGTTTTGAATATCTATAATTGAGAAGACGGTGCAGCATAGCTGTGCCGTTTTTCTATCGAGAAAAGAACAAGTGGACTTTCCGGCAATAGAAAAAAGAGACAATCAAAATGATTGTCTCTAATACGTTGGCGACAAGATTCGAACTCGCGGCCTTCTGGTCCGTAGCCAGACGCTCTATCCAGCTGAGCTACGCCAACAATTGTTAAATATTGCTATGCAACATTTAATATTTTACAATAAATCATAGTGCTTGTCAATATATAAAATGAAAAGTTGCGAAAGAAATCGTGTTTTGGTATACTATTATTTATGAATATAAAGAAGTGCTAAATTAAAAATATGGGAGTAAATTATGAAAAAAATTGGAAGAATTTTATTTGGATGTGTTCCGGCAATAGTGGCTGTAGTGCTTATGAATCTTATTGTTTTAGCCGCCTGTTTTGCAATTGGACTAAAGGGTGCTTTTGCATTTGGGCAGGAAATAGCAGATAGCAGTAATGTTGAAAAACTGACTGATTACATAATGAATATAATAATGAACCCCGATGTTCAGATTGTACTTAATATTAGTGTCATGTTATTGTTTATTGTTGTATTCGGAATTTGGTACCAAAAACAATTTATAAAAGGGAAATTCAGCTTTCATCAAATTGGAGATAAAGCCAAGTCGGTTTTTTCTTGGCGGGTAGTTATATATTTAATTGTATTGGGAGCAGCTATTCAATTTGAGGTTTCGATACTTCTGGATTTTATATTACCTATATTCCCAAAAACAATGGAAAATTATATCAATTTAATTGAATCAATCGGAGTTGGAAGTACAACAGGTGCGTGGATTTATACAGTTCTGTTAGCGCCAATAGCTGAAGAGCTTATTTTTAGAGGGGTGACCTTAAAATTAGAAAAAAGAGTACTAAAATTTGCTGTGGCAAATTTAATTCAGGCGGTATTATTTGGCATTTATCATCAGAATATTGTCCAGTTTGTGTATGCGTTTTTGTTAGGATTGCTATTGGGGTATATATGCCATCTTTATGATTCTATTTTACCGGCAATCGTACTCCACGCTGCTGTAAATCTGTTTGCAAATATTATTTCGGCGACGGGATTATCAGAATGGTATTCTACTGATATTGTAAAATATGTAGTACTGGGCATATCGACTACACTTGTAACGACAAGTGCATTTTTGCTCTTGCTTGAAGCGAAAAAAAGAGTGGGACAAAGACTGTTAAAGAATGAAAAAAATAACTATTAATTATGAAATAGTAAAATGCATATTTCATCGTGCTGCCCTCGTTCCAGCGATAGGGCTTTTTGCTATATCTTTTTTATTCTTTAATGGATTGGGGGGCTTTATGTCCAAAACTTTTTAGTGTATATGAAAGAAAAGAAGCCCATATTGACTGGTATGTTGTTTTTATGAAATTTTCACCTGTAATTCAAAACGCTTAGTTCCTTTATTTGCAGTATTTATAATATCCATTTCAAGTAATTGACATCCGAGCGATGGTGTTAAAAAGTCTTTGAGTACAGTTGTGCCTTCTTGGATACGGTGCGCTTGATTCTTAGTGCAAATATACGAGCCGGCCGGTAGTTTTTTTAAGACGGCATTTGTATTTGGTAGTGTAGCAGTCAGGTTATTGGCATCAAAAGTTAAGCCTGGTTTATGTTCTAAAATGTGGATAAAAACATATTTTAGAGGAGAGGCCCATCTCCCGCCTTTAGAAGGGGGATACTCGTAAAGCAGCCCGGAAGGATAGGCAGACTGCATTCCCAGTCGTTGAGCGGTAACAAGAAGCTCTAAAAGCTTTGGGTTATAATGCTCCGGTGTTGTAAATTCATCAAAAGGAATGCAGAGGATAACGCGGCTGTCAAGTAATTGTCTGGCTTCATCCAGCATTCGCAGCACATGTTGAAGAGAGGTTAACTTCTCGCTCATCGCTTTAATCTTTTGTTCTGCCAAATTTTTGCCGTCAAAGAGTAAGTGTTCTAAGTTGACAGAACCGTCAGTTGCTTTATAGCGTGTAAATTCCCGTAAAGGAATGCCTAATTCTATACAAAGTGATATCGCATCAATAATAGGAAGCTGTTCTTCCTTATAATAGCGATAGCCGGTTTTTGCGTTGACAAAAGCCGGTTTTAATATTCCTATCTCATCATAATAGCGAAGAGATTTAATACTTACATTTTTTAATTTTGCTGTTTGCCCGATAGACAGGTATCCATTCAAAAAAAGCACCTCCACGTCATTAGTATTCAAAAAAGAATAGTCTGATATTATCATCAATAAAGTAATTATCACACAAAACCTTACAATTTTCTACAAATTTAATAAATATTTTCGGGAAATTCTATAGTAAATTATTGAAAATTTGTATATGATAAAGAAGAATGACTATTTTAACGAGTAAAATTAAGTTAGCATATAAAAGGTTGAGGGATGATGAGCATAGAAAAAGGAGTTCTCAAAGAAAATGTAAAAAGGCGTGGAAAGCAAGTTAAAGAAAAAAGTATTCTGATTCTGTTTCGGGTTTTGTTTAGCAGAACAATGATAACAATATTACTGCTGCTTTTACAGGTTGCCGTTTATGTGGGAATTTTCAGATGGCTGAGTGCATATAGCAGTGCATTTTACTATATTTTTACCGGATTATCCGTGATTTGTATTATTTATATCATAAATTGTAAGGAAAATCCTGCGTTTAAACTTGCGTGGACGATTCCGCTTTGTGTATTTCCGGTTTTTGGCGCGGCATTATATATTTTTATTCAGATCAATCCTGGCAGCTGGAATTTAAGCAATCAGCTAAAGCGCCGGGTTGATGAGACGAGTGATTATCTGCATACAAGCGAGCGGGTTAGGAATAAAATACAAGGTGAATGCAGTAAATTAATAGGAGTTTCACACTATATAGAAAATATCAATGGTTTACCTACCTTTGATCGGACGGAAGCGGTATATTTTCCGCTTGGTGAAGATAAATTTGAGGATTTAAAGATAGAATTGGAAAAGGCTGAAAAATTTATTTTTATGGAATATTTCATTATTGGAAAAGGTTATATGTGGGATACAATTATGGATATTCTTAAAAGGAAGGCAAGTGAGGGGGTAGAAGTCAGGATTATGTATGACGGCATGAATACAATCATCAACCTTCCTCATAATTATCCTAAAAAATTAGCAAAGTATGGAATAAAAGCAAAGCTTTTTTCTCCGATTAAGCCTTTGTTAAGTACAAGACAAAATAATAGAGATCATCGTAAGGTTCTCGTTATTGACGGTAAGGTTGCCTATACCGGCGGCATTAACCTGGCGGATGAATATATTAATGAAAAAGTAAGATATGGGCATTGGAAGGATACTGCTATCCGCATTAAAGGGGAGGCAGTGCGCAGTTTTACAAAAATGTTTTTGCAAATGTGGAAGCTTGATGAGGTTGGCGGAGAAGACTATCGCAAATATATTTATGCACCGTTTGATGAAGCGGAGGAGGAAGGCAATGGATATGTTATTCCTTATAACGATGATCCGACTAACAGGCAGGATGTAGCATCGACTGTATACTTAGATATTTTATATAAAGCTAGAAAATATGTGCATATTATGACACCGTACCTCATATTGGATAATGAAACGGTTGTGGCTCTTGGCGCAGCAGCGAAACGGGGCATTGAGGTCATTATTATGATGCCTCATATTCCGGATAAAAAATATGCATTTTATATTGCAAGAACTTACTATATGCAATTAATTGAAGCAGGAGTAGAGATTTATGAATATACACCGGGTTTTTTACATGCGAAATCGTTCGTTTCGGATGACGATACTGCTGTAGTAGGAACTATTAATTTAGATTATCGCAGTTTGTATGAGCATTTTGAGTGTGCGGTATATATTTATAAGAACAAGGTGATTCGTGATATAGAACAGGATTTTCAAGAATGTCTGCTTAAATGTCAAAAAATAACGAAGGAAAAATATAAAAAGTTTTCTATTATTACCCGTGGGCTCGGTTGTGTACTTCGTTTAATTGGTCCGCTGATGTAATAAAAAACAAAAAGATAATAAGGCGTCTCGTATTGAGACGCCTTATTATTTGTATCACTTATATTCTTGCCGCAATGTATTGTTTATCCCATTGTGACAATTACGTCATAATTAGCCTTTCCTTTTTCGTAAGGAATAATGCAGCCTTCTACCTCTGTTCCGTCAACGTTTAAACTGACAATACCTTTTTGCACGTTGTTAGGATTTTTAACACGAATATGATAAATTCCTTCTCTAAATTGCCTTGTAACAGTGAAGTCACCAAAGTCTTTTGGAGTACAAGGGTTGACACTGAGACCGCTGTGCGTTGGATATACTCCTAATATATATTGAGATATATTTGCAAATGTCCATGCGGCAGTACCTGTCAGCCATGAATTTTTGGCTTCACCATGAAATTTTGCATCGGCTCCGGCAATCATCTGTGAATAAACATAAGGTTCGGTTCTGTGAATTTCACTTATTTCCTCTACGTAGGAAGGACATGTCTTTTTATAAATTTCAAAAGCTCTGTCACCCCGTCCAAGAACTGTTTCGGCAATGGATACCCAAGGGTTGTTATGGCAGAAGATTCCGGCATTTTCTTTGTAGCCCGGTGGATAAGAAGTAACCTCGCCAAGCTCTAAATGATATTTTGTATAGGCAGGCTGTAAAAGCATAATGCCATATTTTGTATCTAATATTTCCTTTACGGAATCAAGTGCCTTTTCTGCTTCGCCGGTATCGACCCCAACACCTGCTAAGACACAAAAGCCTTGAGGTTCGATATAAATCTGTCCCTCTTCACATTCCTTGGAGCCGACTTTATTACTGGCTGCGTCATAAGCACGCAAAAACCATTCGCCGTCCCATCCATCTTTTAAAATAGCAGTACGCATTTTTTCTATTTCTGTGAAAACTCTGTTTGCTTCATCCTCATCGCCCTTTAATTGACATAACTCCGCATATTCTTCGCCGTATTTGACAAACATGCCGGCAATGAATACGGATTCTGCAACTGGGCCTTCACTTGGACCGAATGTCTGGAAAGACTCGCCGGGCTGCTCGGAAAAACAGTTTAGGTTTAAACAGTCATTCCAGTCGGCACGGCCGATTAATGGAAGATCGTGGGGACCTTTGTGTGTTGCAATATAATCAAAGGAACGTTTTAAATGATCTAATAAAGGCGTTGCTTTTGAAGGATCACTATCAAAAGGAACCATCTCATCTAAGATGGAAATATCTCCGCTTTCGCGTATGTAAGCAGAGGTTCCGGCAATAAGCCAGAGTGGATCATCATTGAAGCCGCTTCCGATATCGGAATTTCCTTTTTTGGTAAGAGGCTGATATTGATGATAGGCGCTTCCGTCTTCGAATTGTGTCGAGGCGATATCGATAATCCGCTGTCTTGCGCGATTCGGAATTAAGTGTACGAAACCAAGTAAATCCTGACAAGAGTCGCGGAAGCCCATACCTCGACCAATTCCGGATTCATAATAGGAAGCAGAACGTGACATGTTAAAAGTTACCATGCATTGATACTGATTCCAAATGTTAACCATTCTGTTGACGTTGTCATCTGAGGACTCAACCGTATATTTAGAGAGCAAAGTATTCCAATAGCATGTAAGTTCTTCGAAAGCTTTTTTGACATCAGCATCTGTTTTATATTTTGCCAGCATTTCCAGTGCCGGTTTCTTATTAATAATATTTGGAGATTCCCATTTTTCGCTGTTAATATTTTCGACATAGCCAAGAACGAATACAAATGTTTTTGATGTGCCGGGTTCAAGCGTTATATTAATTTGATGAGATGCAATTGGTGACCAGCCGCTTGCGATAGAATTTGTTGCGTTTCCGTTTTCTACCGCTTCGGGTTTATCAGCTCCGCGGTAAGCCCCTAAGAAGGAGTCACGGCTTGTATCGAATCCATCAATTGGAGCGTTTACAGAGTAAACGGCATAATGATTGCGGCGTTCTCTGTATTCTGTTTTGTGATAAATCGTAGAGTCGATTACTTCTACTTCACCAATACTTAAATTACGCTGAAAATTTTTCATATCGTCATCTGCATTCCAAAGGCACCATTCTACATAGGAAAATAAAGAAAGTGTCTTTGGGCTTTGACTATTATTTGTAATTGTAAGCTGACTCACTTCACAGTTATCGTTCATAGGTACAAAAGTTAATACGGATGCCGCTACCTTATTTTTAGAACCACTGAAACGACTATAGCCAATGCCGTGGCGGCATTCATAGCTGTCGAGCTCGGTTTTGGAAGGCTGCCAGCCGGGATTCCAGATTGTATCGCCGTCCTTAATATAGAAGTACTTTCCGTTTGTATCGGCAGGAACGTCATTATAGCGATAGCGGGTAAGCCTTAAGAGTTTAGCGTCCTTATAAAAAGAATAACCTCCGCCGGTATTAGAGATTAATGAAAAAAACTCATTACAGCCTAAATAATTAATCCAAGGCAGCGGAGTTTTTGGTGTGGTAATAACATACTCTTTGTTGGTATCATCAAAAAATCCAAATTTCATGTTATTCGATTCCTTTCTAATAGTGAAATAGGTTTACTAAAATCGAAAACGATTAAGTAAAAAAGTATAATTGTGCTTATACTGAAATTATACATAAGAAAACAAAGAAAAGCAAGCAAAATATAAGAGTATGGGCTTGTTTTGTCAAAAATGCCAGCGAAAATAAAATTAAGCAATGACTGCATTATATAGAAAGAATCCTAATCGTTTTCGCTATAATGACTAAAGTGTGAACAAAGTAAATACAAATGTGTCAAAAAGGTTGGTGATAAACTGTGAAAAACTAACAAAAATAGATAAAGTGTACAAAGAAATTATAAAAGCACTTGCAAAACTGTAAAAAGTGTTATATTATAAGAGTACGAAAACGATTAAGTGATTTACCAGTACCTTTGAAGAGGTGAAGACATGGTTTCCATGAAGGATATCGCTAATATCTGTAAAGTGTCGGTGGCAACTGTCAGCAAGGCGCTGAATGATAATAAAGATGTTAGCGAAGAAACAAAGCAATACATAAAACAGACGGCAAAAGAGATGGGCTATTTCCCCAATTCGGTTGCCAGAGCTTTAAAAACAAATAGAACCTACAATCTAGGTGTACTATTTGTAGAAGAAGCAAGAAGTGGACTGACCCATAATTATTTCTCTCATGTACTGGATAGCTTCAAGGTTGCGGCTGAGACAAAAGGATATGATATTACCTTTCTAAATTGTTATAAGAATGGAAAAGATGAAATGTCTTATCTGGAACATAGTAAATACCGGGGATTTGACGGAGTAGTCATTGCCTGTGTAAATTTTGAAGATGCTGAAGTGATAGAATTAATTAACAGTAATATACCGGTTGTGACAATTGACCATGTATTTAATAATCGTACAGCAATTATGTCGGATAATGTAAAGGGAATGGAAACGCTGCTTACTTACATATACAATAAGGGACATACAAAGATTGCTTACATACACGGAGCAGCGTCATCAACAACACGAGCAAGATTAGCATGTTTTTACAAGATGGCAGAGGAAAGGAATATCGAAGTTCCGGACGATTACATTAAAGAATCAGCCTACAGAGATGTGGGCGGTGCGGCAGAAAGAACAGCTGAGCTTCTAAACCTTGCAGAGCCGCCGACGTGTATTTTATATCCGGATGATTTTGCAGCATACGGCGGAATCAATGTAATAAGAGCCAAAGGTCTCTCGATACCGGATGATATTTCTGTTGCAGGATATGATGGAATTACATTGGCGAAGCTGATTGAACCGAGATTAACTACAGTTAATCAAGATACGCGGGCAATTGGCAAGGTTGCAGCAGAAAAATTGATTGCACTCATAGAAAAACCAAAATCGACATTAATTGAAAGAGTGTTGATTCCGGGAGAACTTGCAGGAGGTGAGACAATCAAAAGCCTAAACTAAGGCGTTTATATTATGAAGGTTTTACCCAGGGACTTTCATAATGATAATAATAAATGCAATAATCATTAACACTTATTTCACACTAATCTTTAGAGGAGGATTAAAAGCATGAAAAAGAAATTATTAAGTGTATTACTTTCAACAGCAATGGTAGCTTCTCTCTTAGTTGGATGTGGTTCCAAAGACACGGAAACACCAGCAGCGGAGACAACGACAACAGATGAAACAGAAACAGACGAAACAGTAACAGATGAAACAGAAACAGATGAAACAGAAACAGAAGAACCGGCAGCAGTAGCGGAAGACACAGGTAAGGTACTGAATATTCACTGCTGGAATGAAGAATTTGCACGTCGTGTGAAAGCTTATTATCCAGGTTACGAGGATGAGGTTGGAAAGGATACTCCAGATAACCTAAAAACAATCGGTACTGATGCTAAAATCGGTGATATTAAGGTAAATTGGGTTATTACACCAAATGAAGGAAATGCTTATCAGAACAAGCTCGATGAAGCAATTTTAGCTCAGGAATCTGCAGCAGATGATGACAAAGTTGACATCTTCTTAATTGAAGCGGACTATGCATTAAAATATGTAAACTCTGATGCATCAATGAAGGTTGCGGATATCGGATTAACAGCAGAGGATATGGCTGGACAATACAAGTATACACAAGATATTGTAAAGGATTCCGATGGTAATCTTAAAGGTACTACATGGCAGGCAACACCAGGATTATTTGCTTATAGACGTTCCATTGCAAAGGATGTTTTAGGTACAGATGATCCTGTAGAGGTTCAAGAGAAGTTATCAGACTGGGATAAATTTGCTCAGGTAGCAGCAGATTCAAAAGAAAAAGGCTATCAGATGTTATCCGGTTATGATGATTCCTACAGAACATTTTCAAATAACGTAGCAGGCCCTTGGGTACAGGATGGTAAAATTGTTGTGGATGACAACCTGATGAATTGGGTTAAACAGACGAAAGATTTTACAGACAATGGCTATAACAATAAAACTTCTCTCTGGGATGAGTCTTGGCAGGCTTCTCAAGGTTCAGACGGAAAAGTATTTGGTTACTTCTACTCACCATGGGGTATTGACTTCACATTGAAGGAAAATGCTGGTGGCGAAAATGGCTTATGGGCAGTATGCCAGGGTCCGGAGTCTTACTACTGGGGCGGTACTTGGATTTGTGCAGCTACAGGTACAGACAATCCTAATTTAGTAAAAGACATTATGTATCAATTAACATGTAACCCGGAAATTATGACAAAAATCACTGAAATAGATCAGGATTTTACAAATAATACAGCTGCTATGGAAGCAATTGCCAACAGCGATTTCAAATCAGAATTTTTAGGCGGACAGAATCATATCAAATTATTTGCTGAAGTAGCTCCAAAAATTGATATGAGCAATATTTCCCCATATGATCAGGGACTAAATGAAGATTTCATGGGTGCTTTTAAAGACTACTTTGATGGTAACGCAACAGAGGATGAGGCTCTAGCAAACTTCTACAGCAGGGCAGAAACAAAATATCCAGAATTAACACACTAAAAAAAGTAATTTAAATTAATTTACAGGGTGGGGGCACCGCCTTCACCCTGTAAATACTAGAAGGCCTTGCATTGGGGCCAAAATAATGAGGTGATTGAATGTCTAAGAAAAAGCAAAGTAGTGTTAGTTATACAAAATGGGGATATATTTTTTTAATACCATTCTTTCTTGTGTATACTATTTTTTCACTGGTCCCATTACTTTCAACATTCTATAATAGTTTGTTTGAAAATTATATGTCTGGTCTGACACAAATAGGTCCGGAATTTGTCGGATTTGCTAATTTTTCCAAAATATTTTCTAGTGGTGATTTAATTAAATTTACCGGCAACACAATGATTATGTGGGTGCTTGGTTTTATACCGCAGATTTTAGTATCGTTGCTTTTAGCAGCATGGTTTACAGATTTAAGGTTGAAATTAAAAGGTTCTGCATTTTTTAAAACAGTTATATATATGCCGAACTTAATCATGGCAAGTGCGTTTGCGATGTTATTCTTTTCAATTTTTTCGGACGTCGGTCCGGTAAATGATATTCTTATTAAGTCAGGAATATTATCTGAACCATTTCGTTTCCTATCAAATATATGGGGCGCCAGAGGATTGGTAGCGTTTATGAATTTCCTAATGTGGTTTGGTAATACAACTATTCTTTTGATGGCAGGTATGATGGGAATTGACCCAGCACTATTTGAAGCGGCTGACGTTGATGGAGCAAAATCCCTTCAGATTTTTAGATTTATCACGATGCCTCTGTTAAAACCAATTTTGGTTTATGTAGCAATCACATCGATAATTGGCGGTATTCAAATGTTCGATGTTCCGCAGATTTTAACGAATGGAAAAGGTACTCCGGTGAATTCGGCTACAACGTTAATTATGTATCTGAATAATCACTTATATAGTAAGAACTATGGTATGGCAGGTGCACTTTCCGTATGTCTGTTTGTTATTACTGCATTCTTGAGTGTAATAGTATATCGTTCATTAACAAAACAATCGAAAGCATAAGGAGGCATTAAGATGGAAGAAAAGAGAAATGGCAATGCTCTTAAAATTAGAAGAGGCTTTGCTTATATCGTATTAATAATCATTACTTTCCTTTGTTTGTTCTCCTTTTACATATTGATTATCAACTCGACAAGAAGGCATGTTGATATTCAAAAAGGCTTTTCCTTTTTGCCGGGAACTTACTTGTGGAAAAACTTTAAAGCTATTTTAGCGAATGCCAATTTACCTGTTATTAGAGGTATGCTTAACAGCTTGGTTGTAGCGGGTTTGAGTTCAGTGCTGTCGGTGTACTTTTCGGCAATAACAGCATATGCGATTCATTGCTATGAATTCAAAGGGAAAAAGTTTATTTTTACATTCATATTATTAATTATGACTGTTCCGACTCAAGTATCGGCATTGGGTTTTGTTCGTTTAATGAGAAGTTTTCATATGTTAGATACATTTTGGCCGCTTATTATCCCATCCATCGCGGCACCGGCAGTATTCTTCTATATGAAACAATATATGGATGCTTCTTTGCCGGTAGAGATTGTGGAAGCAGCGCGTATTGACGGCTCAAATGAATTTAAAACATTTAATTCGATTATTTTACCAATCTTAAAGCCGGCGATGGCAGTGCAGATGATTTTTGGCTTTACTAGTTCATGGAATAACTTCTTTATACCAAACTTAATAATTACAAAAAAGGAAATGAATACATTACCGATTTTAATTGCAAAATTAAGAAGTGCTGATTTCTTAAAGTTTGATATGGGTCAGGTTTATATAATGATTGCTTTTTCCATTTTCCCGGTAGTTATTATTTACTTAGCGTTATCTAAATACATTGTTCAAGGTGTTGCGTTAGGTTCTGTGAAAGGTTAACATAGAATCTGATTTAGAAATATCTCCCTACAACATCCCCTGCTTTGGCAGGGGGTGTTTCCTTTTGGGTTATTAAAACTTTAGAAAATTTTAAGACATGTATTATTGTTACTCTTACCTATATCATGTAAAATAAGATTAATATTCCAGTTTTATATTTTGTAAAGCTGATATACTAAAAAGTAATGTGAGGTAAAAATGACAAAGTTTGATTTTATAGAAAATTTAAAAAGGGCATTAACAGGTAAAATAAATCCAAGTGAGCTTGCGGATACCATTCTATATTATGAAGATTATATAGATGGTGAAATCCGAAAAGGTGAACGTGAAGAAGAAGTTCTTGCCAGGCTGGGTGATCCCAGACTGTTGGCAAAAAGTATTATGGCGGCAAATCATACGGAATCGGAGCGCGAAGATAAAATTTGGAGCGAGGATGAAGCGGGAAGAAATAAAGGTTTTCGTTTTAAAGAATTTAAAGTTCCTATTTGGGGATATGCAATTATTGCCGTTCTTGTACTTTTACTTGTGTTTAGTTTGGCAACAAGAATCATTTGGTTTTTCATGCCGTTTATTATTCCGATCGTGATAGTTGTCTATTTGATAAGAATATTTAAGAGAAGATAAAAAATGCGGGTGTCGTTTATTGTGACATCTGCATTTTTTATATCATAGGAAAAAAGATTTATAAAAAGTAAGAAGGATTATCCGGGGAGATAATCCTTCTTGAGGGGAGTATAAATAATTATATAAGGGTTTCTAACAAGAAATGAATTCTTGTTGATATTATTATATTATATATTTACAGATTTGGCAAGCGAAATTTTAAAAAAAATAGTACTGGGGTACTAACGAAAAATTACGAATCAATTTAAAGGTAAATAAAGTAAAAATATTTGAATTTTCTAATTAATATTGAATAAAAATAAAAAAACCTCACATACTAATGACGTATCAGAAATCGGACGAGTCCGAATAAGTAACTGATAATAAAAATAATATTATAGTATAGGAGATGAAATTATGTCTAAAAACGATTATAATGACAAATCACAAAACAAAGCAAAAAACAACTACCAGGATAACCAGAATTTCAGAGATGCGAATAACAGCAACAACAGCAACAACAGCAACAACAGTAACAACAGCAACAATAACAGCAAAAACAGTAATAACAATAACAACAATAACAACAAAAACAACAACAATAACAACAATAACTAAATACTGTGAGCGGCAAAAAGAGGGGATAACAAATCTCCTCTTTTTTCTTATCCGTGATAAGCTATAATTACTTGACAGTAAACCGCTTCAAAAGTAAGATATAAATATGAGAAAATTTGAATTAATTGCGCCCTGCCATTTTGGATTAGAGGCGATTTTAAAAAAAGAAATAATTGAATTAGGTTATGAAGTTTTGATGGTTGAGGATGGAAGAGTAACTTTTCTTGGTGATGCAGAAGCGATATGCAGAGCAAATGTGTTTTTACGGACGGCAGAAAGGATATTATTAAAAACAGGAAGTTTTCATGCAGAAACCTTTGAGGAGCTCTTTCAAGGTACTAAGGCAATTGCCTGGGAAGAATATATTCCCAAAGACGGTAAGTTCTGGGTCGCTAAAGCTGCAAGCGTTAAAAGCAGGCTTTATAGTCCTTCGGATATTCAATCTATTATGAAAAAGGCAATGGTAGAAAGGATGAAGGAGAAGTACAATCAGAGTTGGTTTGATGAAAGCGGCGATGCTTATCCGGTAAGAGTGTTTCTAAAGAAAGATGAAGTAACGGTTTGTATGGATACAACCGGAGAATCTCTTCATAAGAGAGGATACCGTAAATTAAATGCGATAGCACCAATAGCGGAAAATCTTGCGGCAGCATTAATTATGCTGACACCATGGAAAAAAGACCGTATTTTAGTTGATCCTTTTTGCGGCGGGGGCACGATTCCAATTGAAGCGGCTATGATAGCGGCGAATATCGCACCCGGAATGAACCGCAGCTTTATATCTGAAAAATGGAGCGGGATTACTTCGCGGAGTGAGTGGTATGAGTGTATTGATGAAGCAAATGATTTAGTCGATTTATCTGTTAAAACTGATATTCAGGGATACGATATTTCTAATGAAATGGTTAAAATTTCAAGACAAAATGCGAAGCTTGCCAATGTGGAGCAATTGATACATTTTCAATGCCGCAGCGTTGAACAGCTAAGTCATTCCAAAAAATATGGATTT
>CAYPIB010000043.1:5831-22340 GCA_964410675.1 uncultured Roseburia sp. | reverse complement strand
CAAACCTCCTACAGAGTAAGTAACGGTTGAATTTTCTTTCACACGCCAATCTTCTATTTTAACATATCCATTCACTACTTCTTTATAGTCTAAAATAGTAGATGTCATATTGCGCATCTTCTCGCGCTGCTTACGATATAAAATATAAGCCTTTGCTGCTTCTGCATACCCTGCCTGCTCTAAAACCTTTTCGACACTGTCTTGAATATCCTCAACATGAACTTGATCTTCCTTTACTTTCCCTTGAAAATCTGCACTGACTCTAAGAGCAAGTAAATCAATAATATCATTCGTATATGCCATGTTCGTCGCCCGAAATGCCTTCATAACTGCGTCGTTAATCTTTGTAAGATTAAATCCCGTTTCTGCTCCATCTCTTTTGATTACCTGTAACACAATAACACCCCTTTATCTACTCATTTTTTGCCTTCTGCACTGATTGCATTCCTTTCGTAAATCCTATGATTGCGCACAATTAGATTCTATCACCGCCCAATATAAAAGTCAACAAAAAACACTATATATTATGTTAATCTTATTATGTTAACACAACATATAGTGCTTTCTCTATTTTGATTGTACTTCAATTTAACGGGTTTTCAAAAATTTATACTCTCTATTTGCCGAAGAATCATCCGGATAAGCCTTTAAATAGGCTTTCATTAGTACCTTTGCCTTATCAAAATCACCAAGATACTCATATGCCACTATTTCATTATATTTTAAGCTCTGTGTCAGCTCATTGCTTTCCAGCTTTAAAGCATTTTGAAATGCTGTTAATGCCCCTTGATAGTCCCCGGCTCCTAGTTTACATAACCCAAGCTGATTCTGTAATACAACATCATCGGCATGATCCTTTAAATATTCTTCATAAAGCACGGCGGCATAATTTCTATCACCCAGCTGCTCATAGGTACGGCCAAGCATGGAAAGAATGTTGCCGGCCTTTGTATCTTTTACATTTTTATCTGTTCTTGCCGTTTCCAAATAATTTCTGGCATTCTCATAATCTTCCAAATAATATGCCAGTGTTCCTTTATCATATTCGGAAAGAGAGCTGCCTTTTTCCATCGCTTTTGTTAAATAGGCTTGTCCCTCTTCTTTATGACCGCCCTGCTCAAGAACTAAATATACTTGCACAAGCATATCGACACTGCTGCCGGATAATTCCATAGCCTTCTCTAAATCTTTAAGGCCATTTTCGTAGTCACCTTTTTTGACCTTTGCACTTCCGCGAAGTAAATATGCATCCTTATTTTTCTTTTGAAGGTCAAGAATACCATCCAGTATTTTAATGGCGCCCTCTGTATCTTCCATCTTATATTTTGCTGTAGCCATATAAAAATTTATATCATATTCTAAATCGCCGGGAAACATACCGGCACTTTTCAATGCCTTTTCAAAAGAATGAATGGCTTCCTCATATTTGGTCAGTCCCATATAAGCAATGCCCTGTCCCCGATATGCAAGCTCTAAATTTTCGCCGTTTAAAACTGCCTTTTCAAAGTTGGCAAGGGCCGTTTCATAGTCAAGAACAGCAACTGCATCCATGCCTGTTTTAGTATTAGATATTTTTTTATTGGCACAACCCATACAAAATAACAGTATCACTAATATTAGAAAAGCCATCAGCCATTTTTTTCTTTTATACATTCCATACCTCCAGGTTCTTAACCCCAGTGCTTTTATTTCTTTTTTATGTTATCACGGCATTAGTCCCTCGTCAATGGTTCAAGTGGACTCATTTTAATCCGATTACTTTTCCGATGAGGCTAAACAAAATGAAAACTGCAATGTCTGCCACAACAATCGTCGCTCCCACAGGTGTAGATGCCAATATAGATATTAAAATTCCTCCTGCGGCTGCCAAAACGGATATTACGGCTGAGCAAAGGATAACGGCTCTAAAATTTTTAAAAACCCTCATTGCAGAAAGTGCCGGAAAAATTACCAGTGCCGAAATCAGCAAAGACCCTACAAGGTTCATCGCCAAAACAATGATAACGGCTGTAATTACCGCAATCATCATATTGTAAAAACCCGCTTTTACTCCTATTGCCTGAGCAAAGGTTTCATCAAAGGTAACTGCAAAAATCCGATTATAATAAAGTATAAACACTATCACTACTACAATAGACATAACGATACAAATCCAAACCTCTTTTGTTGTCAGTGTTAAAATTGAAGTTGTCCCAAATAGTGTACTGCATACATCACCGGCTACGTTAGTCGATGTAGAAAATATATTAAGCAGTAAATAGCCGACCGCCAATGCCCCGACTGAAATCATGGCAAGAGAAGCATCTCCCTTTATTTTAGCATTTTGTCCGCTTTTTAATAAGATTACTGCTGCAATAATGGTAACTGCCATAATAAAAGCAGTATCATCAAGTATACCAAGCACGGCTGCTACTGCCATAGCGCCAAATGCCACATGCGAGAGTCCGTCTCCGATAAAGGATAGTCTTTTCAAAACAAGTGTTACCCCTAAAAGAGAAGAACAAAGTGCAATCAGTACCCCGACTAAAAGGGCATTTCTCACAAAAGGAAAGGCAAAATATGTCTCAAGCGTTTCTATCATTTCATTCATGCCTCTTCCCCCTCATGCCAAAAGCCCTTACCGCTTTGCACATATTCTTCCTTCTTACCAAAAAATTTAGGTACATAATCAACATGTAAAATATGAGTTGCATATTTTACTGCTGCCCCTATATCATGGGATACCATAATAATTGTAATCCCTTCTTCCCGATTGAGCCAATCGATTATTTCATACATTTCTGCTGCCGCTTTGGGGTCAAGTCCTGCCACCGGTTCATCCAAAAGAAGGGCCTTTTTTGCTGCACACAAAGCTCTTGCAAGCAAAACTCTTTGCTGCTGTCCACCGGAAAGCTCCCGGTAGCATTTCTTTTTTAAATTTCCGATTGCAAGCTTTTCCATAACGGCTCCGGCAAGCTTTTTCTCTTCCTTTCCATAAAACGGTCTCCTTTGGCACCGGCTTAAACAGCCTGATAAGACAATTTCCCAAACCGATGCCGGAAAATCTCTTTGTACAACCGTCTGCTGCGGAAGATAACCGATTTCATTGGGACAAAATCCGTCTCCGGTACTGATTGTGCCTGTAATAGGTGCCTTAAGACCTAACAGTGCTTTCATAAGTGTACTTTTGCCGGCACCGTTTTCACCGACAATACAAAGATACTCTCCATGATGCACCTCAAAATTCAATTGCTCTGTTACAACCTTTCCCTCATAGCCGAGAGAAACATTTTTACAAATAATCTGTGACATCTGGCTGCCTCCTGCTGCTATTCATTCAATGCCTGCTTTACTATGTCCAAATTGCTCTTCATAATCGTAAGATAAGTTGTCCCACGATTAATCTCTGCCCGTGTTACCGCCTGCATCGAGTTTAAAACAAGAATGTTTTGATCTTTGTTTTTAGTACTATGAATGATAGTCTGGGCAATCGTTTCATTCGTATTTTCTATGACACAAATGGCTGGAAGCTTAAGCTCATCCATTTTATTTGCTAAAAAGACTATCGTTTCAAAGCTTGCTTCCGTTTCAGCAGAACAGCCGGGAAAAGCTGCAAAATATTCCAGTCCATAGTCATCTAACAGATAACGGAAAGGAAATCTATCCCCAAATATAATCGTATGATTCTTTGCTTCTTTAACGACCGTTTCATATTCCTGATTAAGTTCTTGAAGCTGGGTTACATAGGCTTTAAGATTATCTTCATAAACCGTGCGCTTTGATGGAGAAATTTCTTTGAATACCGCTGTAATCTCTTTGCAAATTTCTTCTGCATAATTGAGGGAAAGCCAAACATGCTCATCATACTCTGCCTCATGTTCCATATGCCCTTCTGTATGAACATCATGATCTTCCATCCCCTCCACTATTTCTTCTTCCTTGACACGGTCCCCAAGGACATCCATCATACTGATTGCTTTTATATGATGATTCGTTGGTTCTTTTAGTATATCCTGCACCCATTTATCAGACTCTCCGCCTACGTAAACGAATACATCACTTTTTGAAATCTCTGCAATATCTACGGCAGAAGGCTGGTAATTATGAATATCTACGCCCTTGTCCAGTAAAAGGGTAACCTCTGCATTTGCAATTTCATCCCCTAAAATTTCTCTTATCCAGTCATACTGTGGAAATGTAGTACAAACAATATGAAGCATTTCGCTGTCTTGCTGTGCCAAATCATTTGTCTTATTGCCACAGCCTGACAATCCGCCAATACTTAGACAAAGTATTAGAAGTAAACCGATTATTCTATTTTTCATTTAAATCTCCTGACTGACTATTTTGTTTTACAATCATTACACATTCCACGCAAAACCGAAGAACTGCATTCAAGCAAAAAACCATGACGTTCGATAAAATGCTGTTCAATTTCCTTCATAAATTCACAATCCAAATGAAAGATTTTTCCACATGTACTGCACTCCATATGCAAATGTGTGTGGCACTGTGCTGCGACAAGCTGATACACCGCAGATTCTTCCTGGCTGTCTCTTCTTTTTATCACTCGTCCATCTTTTACAAGCTCGTCTAAAAACCGATAAACCGTTGATGGGCTTCTCTTTTCTCCAAGACCATCTAAATAAATAAGAATCTCACTTGCCGCCACGGCTCTATTTTTATTTGCTTCTAAAAACTCTAATATTTTCTTCCGGCCTTTTGTCGTATAGCCTGTGCTTTGAAACATAGTATCACCTCAATTTGCAACTCGTTTGCATTTTTATTTTATAGTTATCTTGTTATAATGTCAATTACTTTTTAAAAAATTAATTCCCAGACTTCTAAAAGACTGGGAATTAAAATTTATTCAGGCGGAAGGAACCGGTTGAACACTAGGCAGTGAAAACCAAAATTCCACTCCATCTTCTAAGTTGTTAACGCCACAGCTTCCGCCATGCATTTCTATTACACACTTGACAATATAAAGCCCTAACCCGGTGTGTTCTAAAGCAATATCTTCCTCCTTACTCTCATCATTAAAATAAAAGCTCTTCCATATATTTTCCATTTCCGATCGTTCAATCGCATTTCCTTGATTATAAACCCGGAAATAAGTATTATTATTTTTATTACTCAAACTGATTTTTACAATATCTCCATCTTCCGTATGCTGGAGCGCATTCATAATAAAATTGCCGACTGCCTGTTCTATATAATCCCGGTCACCATAAACAATAAAGTCTTCTTCAATTTCAGTGAAAACCTTAACACCCTTTCTTTGAAACAAAGCATCATATTTTAAAATTATATAAGTAACAGTTTCATTTAAATCAAAACTCTTTTTACTAATCTGCCCCATATTATGCTCCATCACAGTAATATTAAGCAAATTGCCTACCATCTCAGACATCTTCGTAATCTCTTCTTGAATGGAAGTATAATAATAATCTCTTTGTTCCTTGTCCTTTAAATATTCGAGCATTTCTACCTGACTTGAAATAATTGCCAGTGGTGTCTTTAGTTCATGTGATACATTAGAGACAAAATCCTTTCTCGCCTTTTCCAGTCTTTCCTGTTGTATATTTTGCTGTACTAATATTTTTTTGCTTTTTTCTATATTTACAATATATTTCTGAAGCTGCTCTGACATTGAATTTATACTGGATGCAAGATTATTCAGCTCCTCAAACTTCCCATTTTCATCTGCCTTCTGGCTAAAGTCCCTTTGGGCAATATCTTTGGCAACAAGTTCAAGCTTTTTAATCGGTACCGATAATCCGTTTGACATAAAATGCATGACTGCACTTCCTACAGCCAAAGCTATTAAGAATAAAATATCCAACAATATTACTGTAAATTCAAAGGAACCATTGACTGATTTTATTCTGTCTTTGATACAAATATAATATTGCTGTTCTCCCTGTTTTATAATGCCAAGCAGACGCACATTCTCACTTCTATGACTTTTTCTTTTTATAATAAGCGGGGTCGTCTTAAAATCATCAATACGAATCTTAATATTTTTATAAACACTCTCTTCCCCCTCACCTATCGTCGAATAGATCGGAGTCATTTTCTCATCTGCTATGACAAAATTAAAATTATAACTTTCATAGTCGGAAATAATATCCATATGCTCGTCCAGGTCGCCTATATCAACGTCCTTAAGTTCGTTAAATGCTTCATTCGCTATCTTAATTCTATATTTTTGATAATAAGCCGGTCCAAAGATACTATACAGCAATATACTGCCGCCAATCACAATCACAAGAAAAATACACTGCATAATAATCATTTTGGTATTAATTTTCTTCATGACTTTCCTCTCCCCCAAATACATAGCCAATACCATATACTGATTGAATACAATTGTTATCTTTCAGCTTTCTTCTAAGCTGTTTTACTAATGTATCTACCGTTCTAATATCGCCAACATAATAATAACCCCAAACAGAATCAAGTATACGATTTCTGCTAAGAACAACACCCTCATTTTTCATAAAGTAATGTAATAACTCAAATTCCTTTGGTGTTATTTCAATATACTTATTATCAATATACAAATTTTGAGTTTCTAACTCTAATCGTATGTTTTTATATTCCAGGCACTTTTTCAGTGTTCCTACACGCTTTAAGACAGCTTCTATATGTACTTTTATAACTGCTAATGTATAAGGTTTCGTAATATAATCATCCGCTCCGTATTCGAATCCTTGCAGCTGATCTTCTACCGTAGATTTGGCTGTAAGCATAATAACCGGTACATTCGAATGTTTTCTTATGCTTTTTAATACTTCATATCCATTCATCACGGGAAGCATAATATCTAAAAGTACCAAATCTATTTCGTGAATAGAATGAGTAACCTTTTCAATTGCACATTCCCCATCTTCTGCTTTTATTACATCATAACCATTCATTGTTAAAAAATCACATAATGTATGTAACAGTTTTTTTTCATCTTCAACAACTAGAATCGTATATTTATTCATATCATATCTCATTTTCCAATTCACAAATCATTTTATACATATTAACAGCTGAATTAAAGTTTTCCGGCTCCATCTCTGAAAACCCAATTTCCACATCAAAAAACTCATTTATTTCACCTACCAGCGTAACCAGGTCAAAGGAATCAAGAATACTATTATCAATTAACTTGTCTTCCTTATCGAAATCCACCTCTGGTCTAAGTTGTGTTAATATTTTCATTAATTTTTCCATCTCTTATCCTCCAGTCTTTTACTTAATTCGATTATAAAACTTGTCCTTTTCTTCCTGTGGTAATTCACTATACTGTTCCATATTAACAGCTAAAATTTCTGCTGCCTCTTCTATGCTCAACTCGCCCTTTCGTACTAAAACTGCCAGCTCCCCTTTTCTGACCGGATACCCATGCTTTTGTATGCTCATATACTCTGCCATCGAATGTGCAAAGCAGTCCGCATGCCCGCCCTTCACCTTGGAACGTTCCCAGCCAATCTTTTCTTCTAAAAATTTCATCGTTTCTTCTTCACTTATATTATGATAGGCAAAATAAGAAACTGCTTCTATTTCTTCTATATCTTCTAAATAATCTATCTTCCATGCCTTTTTCGCTATTTCTTCTGCACCTCGAAACATTTGATGTTCAAAATCTTTTAAAGTCTTTGCTGTCTCAAACGGCTCAATTCTATCTGTATTTTCCGCACATTGCAAAATTTGCCCAATCGTACGGCCATTCACTATAAGAGGGATTTTATTTTGATGTGCCAATAGATAACTATAGTAATGCATGTTATGAAAACACACAGAACAGAAATTCTTCATCATTTTAACACCTGTTGCATATTGCTTACGAAGGTCCTTGTCATTCAAGCTAAATGTAATATGATCTACACTTAACTTTGATAGCGCATTTTTAATATTATTTTCACCATATTTCGTAGAAAATCCATTGTTAAAAGTAAATGCCAAAACACGCATATGATACTTTTTCACTAACTGATATATGATGTATGTACTATCCTTACCACCGCTAAATCCGACTAAGCAGTCATATTTTGCACCGCTTTTCTTTGCCTGCTCTTTTGCCCTTGCTATTTTGTCCAGAAATTTTTGCTCAAGCGCAGCTTCGTCATGAAGTTCCCGTTTATGAGCTTCATAAAAATTGCAGTAATTACACACATGTTTTTCATCAAACTTAATACCTGTGTAGTCTTCTTCCAGACCACATTTTACACATTTTTTCACTAGTGAACCTCTTTCTTCTTTATTTTCGTATTCACTTTATTAAAAAAATGTGATGGAAATATGATAAAATAAACTACTCCTCTATCAAGATATCTATGACCTTTCGATATTTCTCTTGATTTTTCTCCAATTCCTTTGACGCAAAGCTTCCTCTGAACTCTTTATAATAAGCCGCTGAAACCGGCAGTCTCTCCTCAATCCACGAAAACCACTTGTCACTTACATGTTCACGGCTTCCGATGACAGAAAATAAAATTAAAAAATAACAATTGCGTAGTAAAAACAAACAAAATTCCTCTCTTTCACTATCACAATTTTCAAAAAGATTATGCGTATAGTGTAACAGCTTATTTATCTTTTTTTCCGTTTCCTCACAAGCCTCACAAGTAGAAAAAAGCGTCCGGCTGCCATTTTTTTTATCTTCTGTAATATCCTGTAAATCATCACATAATTGCAGCAAAAATCCAAAGCTGTTATAAAAGTAATCATCATTTTCACTAAAAGGCTTATTGATGAAATAACGATCTATCATAACAGATAAGCCGCCTTTATAAATAGAAATATCCAAAATTTCTTCTTCGGTTAAATGTATCGAAGCATCTTCCTGCCTCTGGCTTATCCTTTGTGCTTCAAGCATCGAAAGCAGTCCCGGAAAAATATCATCAGGCCTACTATAATCCTCCTCTATATAAGATAGTAACTCCGCCGTTTTTTCCTCATGAACTGAAACAGCCTCGTAGGAATCTCCTTTTAGCTTATCTTCAATCAATTTATTAAAATGTCTTTTTTCTTCCTCTGTACGTTCTGGACTATCAATATAATTATCCGTATATGGATATAGCATACTATAGCCGAATATTGCCGAAGAACACTTTTGAGGCAAGCCGTTTAATTCCTTGAAAATGGCATAAACCATATAATTGCGAATTGCCTGTCCCATGTCCTCTATTTTAAGTTCCCGATCAAATGCCTGTAGTCTTTTAAAAAAACTCTTTATTTCCCCGCTAAAGGAATAAAACGTTTCTTTGGACATCGCCCCGTTCATCCCAAGGATTGGTTCATTCATTATAATTTCTTCAAGAATCTTTTCTGTCTCCAGCCGCCATTTTTCCTTCTTTCCTAAAGAAAACAATGGATTTTGCAGCTTATTAAGCTGTTCATTAATTCGCTCTACACTCTCACTGATTCTTTTTTCATTCTCGGTTTTTTCATTCTGTTGAAACGAAATTAAAAAATCCGGCAGATTTGATTCCGTTTTTTGCCATTCCGCCTTTATTTTCTGTGATACCTTATCCAGTACTTTTTCTTTATCAAATGTCATCTCTGCACCCATCATTCTTAACAATATTCTTTTACTCAAAGTTGTAAATATTATAACATAATTTATTGTATTTGAGGATTAAAAAACTTCCTGCTTATATTAACGCAGAAAGTTTTTTTCACTATAGTTATTTTTTAGGCACATAAATTGCAAATGTTACAGTTCCATCTTCATTTAACGTATAAGTCTGAAGAATTAAATTGTCAAAATCATCATCTGAATAGGAAGCACCGATACCGTTAGACATTCCAATTTTGGCATCCGGAAACAACTCTGAAAAAATATTTGTTGCAGAACCACTGGAACCGTTGTATTCAAACTCTGAATTTATATGTCCATCTTTATCCGGTGTCAACACTTTAACAGTTTCCTCTACACGTACTGCATATTCATCAATATTTTCAGGTGTAATATTTCTTATCCATTCATCCATTTCTGTTACTTCAACATCGCTTTCGTCTGGACTCTCTTGTTCGGCTTCCATATTCTTAATATATGCCTCCACTGCTTTCGGATCTGCCTTTGCTTGATCAAGCGGCAGTTTAAAAAGAGCATTGACTCCATCATAAGAGCTATTCCTGGAAATTTCACCGGTTGCTTCATCATAGTGATACGCTTCCTGATTATAAAAGGTACTATCGGAAACACATAAATATAAATCATGGTCCGCAAACATCTCCACATTGTCACATTCACCAATTCGGTATAAAATGCCGTCTTGAACAAGATCCTGATAACCGCCCCGCATTGTTACGGCATTATATTGATTTGGGTTATATCCTTTTATTAACGGAGAAACAAAGAAGGACAAATCACCGTATGCGTCTTCAGATGTATGCGGCATCGGAGTTCCATCGGAGTTTTTAATTGCCACAACCGCATATGTTTTATTGTTATCAAAAGTACCGTCTGTCTCTTCAACACTTTCACTAATATCTACTCCTGAAACAACTCCTAATAAAGTCACATCAAAACCAGCATAGCTTTGTGTCTCATTAACAGAAATCGCATTTTTGCTTTTAAATGCATCCGTCAGTTTTTTATTCTCTGCAACCTCTGCCACCTTATCCGGCGTTAAATATTTCCATGCTGCATATGTGGTAATCGACCCAATGCTTACTATAAGAGCTGCCGAAAGCACAATCGCCGGAATTCTTTTTGCTTTTTTATTTTTCATTGTAACCGTCTCCTTTGTCTGATGCAATATTTTCTGATTTAACCAGAAATTTGGTTCATCGGTTGGAGTCAGGGCCTGTTTTAATATGTTGTCAATATCTTTTTTCATCTAAAACATCCTCCAATTCTTTTTCTAATGATTTTCTTGCCTGATACAATCTACTTTTTACTGTTCCTTGCGGTATTTTCAAAATAAGGGCAATCTGCGTCACCGATAATTCTTCCATATAAAAAAGCAGTACTATCACTCTTAAACGCTCCGGCAGCTGGTCAACAGCCTGTTTCACAAGCCGCTTTTCTTCCTGACCGATAATTTGCTCCTCAGGTGTCTTATTTGAGATGAGGCTCGCTTCCACTCCCTGTTCTTCCACCAGTGACTGCGTGTCTGCAATCCGCTTTCTCCAGGCATACTTTCTTTTCCTATTTTTCCATATCCGCAGAGCAATGGAAAGTAAATAGCTTTTCGGATTATTTTCGTAATTTATCCTATCGCTTAACTCGATTGCTTTTAAAAAAGTATCCTGATACAAGTCATCAGCTTCCTGTAGATTGTATGTAATATGCTTACAAAATGAGTAAATGTCCTTTCCATACTCAGCGATACACTTTTCTAATTCTGATTTAATCATTTGATTCTCCACTTCTAAAGACGTCTTATCGAAGGGGATTGTCTTGCCCTTCACTTATACATTGTAATAACTTTCAAGTTGGTTCACTAAAATAAAAAAACATTTTAGAAATCAACTCGACTGACTCTAAAACGTTTTTAATTATTACTATTTATGATCACCCGCAAGTTCCTTTAGCCCTTTGATTAATTCTAAATCCGATGAAGTAAGCTTCAAATTGGAATTGTATGCCTTCCCTGACGGTGTTGTAACTTTTATTTCTATAATAGTATTCTCTTCTAATCCGGCATTTGCTAATGCACTCATAAAAAGCGGAAACTTAGGATGATTCTTTTTAAAACGGTTCCATGCATTTTGTAATTGTAGAAATTTCATTGGATTCATACTTTTACCTCTTCTGTTTTTATATTTTTGGTTGCTACGACAGCAACACCTGTATTTGCTGCATTTGCAAGAACAATATCACCAATCTGAATCGGCACTACTGCTTCTGCCAGCTTCAACGCTTCCATGCAGTCTTTCATCTTTTCTTTTGGAATCTCACCTTTTGTCTTTACCGGTACTACATAATCACTGCTTCCTTTTATTCTTACCGTTGAAGTAATGATTCTTGTGGGATTCGTCAATTCTTTTCTGGCGTATTCCTCCCCACGCTTACAAGTATTCCCCGTTATCGAAAGATTACCATCCTTATTTTTAATCACTGTCATCCTACAGCCAATCGGACACCGAATACAGACAAGTTCTTTTTTATTTGATTTTTGCATCTCTATCTCCTTTGACAAATGCTGCCGCATGAGCACCGGCATTTTCTGCTTCCTTGGAAACATGATCAACTAAATCATGGACATGAAGCACATTTCCACATGCAAACACTCCTTCGATATTGGTTTCAAGACTTTCATTTACAATCGGTCCCGATGTATCAGCATTTAACTCCACCCCAAGTCCAAGTGATAACTCATTTTCAGGTATTAACCCACAGGAAAGTAACAAAGTATCACAGCTTACATATTCCTCTGTGCCCGGAATTGGTTTTCTGTTTTCGTCAACCTCTGCTATCGTTACTCCTTTCACTCGTTCCTTTCCATCAATATCAATGACTGTATGTTTAAGTTTTAACGGAATATCATAATCATCCAAGCATTGCACAATATTCCTTTTAAGACCACCCGACTGCGGCATAATCTCAACTACCATTTTTACCTTGGCACCCTCTAATGTCATCCTCCTTGCCATAATCAAGCCAATATCACCAGAACCTAATATAACTGCCTCTTTCCCCGGCATCCGTCCTTCTATATTGACAAAACGCTGTGCTGTTCCTGCCGAATAAACTCCCGCCGGCCGATAGCCCGGAATATTTAATGCTCCTCTGGATCGTTCTCTGCATCCCATTGCCAATATAACAGCCTTTGCCTCTATTTCAAAAAGTCCCTCTTCCTGATTCATTGCGGTGACAATCTTTCTGTCATCCTTTACCGCGATATCAACGACGATTGTTTCAATGAAATAAGGGATACACAGCTCATTCATCTGTTCAATATATCTGGCCGCATATTCCGGTCCCGTCAATTCCTCCTTAAAGATATGAAGTCCGAAGCCATTATGAATACACTGATTTAAAATGCCGCCCAGCTCCACATCACGTTCTATAATAAGAATATTATCAATTCCGGCACCATATGCTGCCACCGCCGCTGCAAGCCCGGCAGGTCCCCCGCCAATAATTGCAATATCTACTTGCCGATTCATTCATATCCTCCAATCATTGCCACAGAGTATTAAATAAACTTATTGTACCCTTTTAGGAAGTAGGATTCCCCACCCGATTTCGTAATTTCACTGATGTCTTTTCCAAGCTCCCTTGCTAATATCTCGACTGCCTTCGGCGCACAAAACCCTGATTGACAGCGTCCCATCCCTGCTCTTACACGGCGCTTCACCCCATCCAGCGTAGTTGCACCAAGGGGCCTGTGAATCGCCTCAACAATCTCACCCTCTGTCACTAATTCACAGCGGCATACGACATTGGCATATGCCGGATTCTTTTTAATGAGAGCTTTTCGTTCATCTTTATCAGCAGAAGCTATTTCTGGAATCCCCCTTCGGACTGACTTAAAATCACTCTTAAGAGATGCCGGAGAAAGCTCTTGAACCAAGTCTGATACATAAACGCCAATCGCCGGAGCACAAGAAAGTCCCGGTGACTCAATTCCGGCAATATCAATAAAGCCTTTGGCATCCTCTGCCTCTTCAATAATAAAATCACCTTCCTTCTCATCAGTTTCGCAGTGGGCTCTAAGTCCTGCAAAGGAAGTAATAATTTTGTCACTCGATAAGTTTTTTATACTAAGAGCTCCTCTTTTTAATACCTCCTCTAATCCATCCCCTGTAGTATTTACCCCTTCCTTATTTGAAATATCTACCGCTGTCGGTCCCATCAAAAGATTCCCATGCACCGTTGGAGTCACTAATACACCTTTGCCATACTGAGTCGGCAATTGAAAAATTGTATGCGAAACATAATTGCCCACCGTCTTATCAAAAAGACAATATTCCCCTTTTCGCGGTACAATCGAGAGCTTTTTATCGCTGACCATATTGTGCAATTTATCGGCATAAACACCGGCGGCATTAATCACAATCTTGCTAAAAAACTCCCCTTTTGAGCTCTGGATAACATATCCGTCCTCTTTCTTTACTATCTGCTCTACTTCGGTATTTAAATAAAACTCAGCACCGTTTTCAAAAGCGTTTTCCGCCAGAGCAATATTTAATCCAAAGGGACAAACAATTCCTCCGGTCGGTGCATATAAAGCCGCCACAACATCCCCTGAAATATTAGGCTCCAATAACCGTACTTCCTTGGTCTCTAATATCTGAAGTCCTGTGACTTTATTTTTCAGCCCCTTTTCATACAGCTCGTTTAATTTATCTCTATCCTTTTCATCGAAGCAAAGCACCAATGAACCATTCTGCTTATACGGAAAATCAAGGTCTTTTGAAAGCTCCTTCATAAGCCTGCTTCCCTCGGCATTTAATTTTGCTTTCAGTGTGCCGGGGGTAGTATCATGACCGGCATGAACGATTCCGCTGTTGGCCTTAGAGGTTCCCTCACAAATATCCGATTCCCGCTCAAAGACAGCAATTTTCCGATTATATCTTGACATTTCTCTCGCCGCTGCACAGCCGCTCACTCCCGCCCCGATAATAATGACATCATATATATTTTTATTCATACTTACCCTTCTTATCACTTATTTCTTTTTAAAATCTGTGAAATCTCTCCAATATACATCTCATGATAATCCTTATCTGCATAATACTGAGAATCAATACTTTCTTCTAAAAGCCCTTCCGCCGAAATCGCATGCCGGCTTAATTTTTTACAAATCAGCACCGTATCTGCCTCATCAAAATAGGGAACTTGATTTTCATGATTAACCGTAAACCCTGTTTTCTCAACCTTGTTTTCGTCTCTGCCCGATACCGTTCCAAAATAAGATAATTGCTTGCGATACTTTTCTGTATCATAAAATGATAGTGAAAAAGTATCGGAACCATCTATAAATTCCTTCGTATATCTGCTATGACGCACAAAAATAAATGCCACATTACGATTCCACATCACTCCCACCCCTCCCCAAGAAGCAGTCATCGCATTTACCTTCCCCTCTTTTTCCGCCGTAATCAGCATCCAATCCTTCCCAATCATTTCAAAAGGATTCCCATTAAATTCCTTACTTCCTATTACCTCAAATTTACCCATAATCTTTTTATTCTCCTTTTTATTTTATTCTAAGCATATAATCCGCCCTTTTAGGTTACATTAACTAAGCCTTTACAAGCTTCGCTTTTAGCTGGTGTTCCACAAAGACGTTTGCGAAGTTTGTTTCTGGGTGGTGCATTTTTTTCTGGGTGGCGGCACTTTCTCTAAATACTTTGGAATGCCCTCTTTTCTATGGAAATGAGACATTAAGAAACAAACGCCACCACCACAGTCTTATTCAATATATTATCATAATTTTACACATTGTACTGAAATAAATACTAAAATTTGGATAAAATATATAGAAAAGGATAAACAACTGTGTTATATTAATAGTAATAACTATTACTAAAATTGTCTAAGGAGGAATTTTTATGTCAAGAAGTAAAAAAACGATGGATGGAAATCAAGCTGCGGCTCACGTATCCTATGCCTATAGTGATGTTGCAGCGATTTATCCGATCACCCCATCCTCTACTATGGCGGAATATGCCGATGAATGGGCTACAGAAGGAAGAAAAAATATATTTAATCAGACAGTACACATTTCTGAGATGCAGTCTGAAGCCGGGGCCGCAGGTGCTGTGCACGGTTCTCTGGTTGCCGGAGCCCTAACTACAACATTTACCGCTTCTCAAGGCCTCCTCTTAATGATACCAAACTTATATAGAATTGCCGGGGAGCTGTTACCGGGTGTTTTTAATGTTGCAGCCAGAACAATTGCGACCCATGCCTTATCTATTTTCGGAGATCACTCGGATATTTATGCCTGCCGTCAGACCGGTGTTGCTATGCTTGCCAGCGGAAATGTACAGGAAGTTATGGATTTAACCCCAGTCGCACATCTTGCCGCCCTCAAAGGCAAGGTTCCCTTTATCAACTTTTTTGATGGCTTTCGTACTTCTCATGAAATGCAGAAAATTGAAGTATGGGACTATAAGGATTTAGAAGGCTTTATTGATTGGGAAGCTGTGAAAGAGTTCCGGCAAAAGGCGTTAAATCCGAATCATGCAAAGATGATGGGTTCCGCACAGAATCCTGATATTTATTTTCAGGCACGCGAAGCCTGCAACAGCTATTATGATGCTCTTCCTGCAATTGTAGAAGAATATATGAACATGATAAATGCAAAAATCGGCAGTTCCTATCGTTTATTCAACTATTATGGTGCGCCTGATGCCGAGCACGTCATCATTGCAATGGGCTCTGTCTGTGAAACGATTGAAGAGACGATAGATTATTTAAATAAAAAAGGTGAAAAAACAGGCGTCATAAAAGTTCATCTATACAGACCTTTTAGCATCAAGCATTTTTTACAGGCTATCCCTTCCTCGGTGAAACAAATTACTGTTTTAGACAGAACTAAAGAGCCGGGTTCAATTGGCGAGCCTCTTTAT
>CAYPIB010000043.1:1796-5821 GCA_964410675.1 uncultured Roseburia sp. | reverse complement strand
CCCTTCGTGATACTGAATATCAAAATATTCCTGTATTTACTGGACGGTTTGGGCTAAGCTCAAAAGACACGACTCCCGATCAAATCAATGCTGTTTTCCATAATAAAGATAAACAACGTTTTACAGTAGGTATTGAGGATGATGTTACTCATCTGTCTCTGCCTATTATAGAAAATATTAATACCACAAATGCAGATACGATATGCTGCAAATTTTGGGGCCTTGGCGGTGACGGTACAATAAGTGCCAACAAGAACTCTATTAAAATAATCGGAAATCATACCGATAAATATGTACAAGCTTATTTTGATTATGATTCTAAAAAAACACGCGGGCTTACCGTTTCTCATTTACGCTTTGGCTCGTCTCCAATCCGCTCCACCTATGTGATTAATCAGGCTGATTTTGTTGCTTGTCATAATCCGATCTATGTATATAAATACAATATGATACAGGACGTCAAGGACGGCGGTACTTTTCTATTAAATTGCCAGTGGCCGTTAGAAGAATTAGACGAGCATCTTCCGGGACAGATCAAACGCTATATTGCAGAGCATAATATAAAATTTTATATAATAGATGCGTTACAAATCGGGACAGAAGTAGGACTGAACCATAAAATCAGTACTATATTGCAGTCTGCTTTCTTTGCCCTTTCTAATATCATTCCTTTGGATGAAGCAATCCGGCTGATGAAGGAAGCTGCCGAAGTCAGTTATCGTAAAAAAGGTGATAAAATTGTCAAGATGAATTATGATGCCATAGAAGCAGGCGCAAAAGGTGTCAAGAAGGTGAGCATACCGGAAGCTTGGAAAAATGCCGAAATAACACCGCTAGATGACCAATTGCTGCCAGACCTTGAAGCAACACTGGCTTATGTAACAAATCTTCAAAAGCCTATTACCGCACAAGAAGGCAACAGCCTTCCGGTATCTGCCTTCCTTCCCTATGTGGATGGTTCGATGCCTTCAGGCAGTTCTGCACATGAAAGACGAAATGTAGCAAACGAGACTCCTGTATGGATACCGGAAAACTGTATTCAATGTAACCGTTGTGCGTATGTATGCCCTCATGCGGTCATACGGCCTGCTGTTATGACCGCCAAGGAAAAAGCAAGTGCTCCTAAAACTATGTCGTCGCTGCCTATGATGGGAATGCCGGATAACAACTTTGCTATTACAATATCAGAGGTAGATTGTACCGGCTGCGGTACATGTGCCAATATATGTCCTGGTAAAAAAGGGCAAAAAGCTTTAGAAATGACACCGCTGACAAAAGTTTCTCCTCAGCAAGATGCCTTTGATTATGCAAAGGTTCTTTCCGGTAAGCCGGAAGTCTTTACTAAATTTAAAGAAAATACCGTTAAGGGAAGTCAGTTTAAACAGCCTATGCTGGAATTTTCCGGAGCATGTGCAGGCTGTGGCGAGACACCTTATGCCAAGCTTATCACTCAACTATTCGGTGATAGAATGTATATTGCCAATGCTACCGGTTGTTCATCGATTTGGGGCAACTCCTCTCCTTCTACAGCTTATACAAGCAATGCACTGGGACAAGGACCTGCCTGGTCAAACTCCTTGTTTGAGGATGCAGCTGAATTCGGTTACGGTATGCTTCTGGCTCAAAATTCTATCCGCAGCCGTTTGCTGGAAACGATATTAGAATTACAAAAAATGTCAATAGGAGAGTCTTTGCAAAAAGCGGTTTCTAATTGGCTGGAAACCTATGATTCAGGTGCTTTAAATGGTGCTGCCACCGAATCACTCATTAAAGAATTAGAAGCAGCTGCTAAAACAGAACCACTCTGCTCTTCTCTTCTTGCAGAAAAAAACTTTCTGTCTAAAAAATCGCAATGGATTATCGGCGGTGACGGCTGGGCCTATGATATAGGTTTTGGCGGGCTTGACCATGTAATTGCAAGCGGAAAGGATATTAATATTTTAGTATTAGATACTGAAGTATACTCTAATACCGGTGGTCAGGCTTCTAAATCAACGCCAACCGGCTCAACTGCCAAATTTGCTTCCGGCGGTAAGGAAACAAAGAAAAAGGATTTAGCAAGCATTGCCATGAGCTATGGATATGTCTATGTAGCTCAAATCGCGCTGGGAGCCGACTATAATCAGACGATAAAGGCAATCACTGAAGCGGAGCGTTATCCTGGTCCTTCTTTAATCATAGCCTATGCGCCCTGCATCAGCCATGGAATACGGACCGGTATGGCCAATGCCCCAAAAGAGCAGGAAAAGGCCGTAACATCAGGATATTGGCATTTATTCCGCTATAATCCGGAATTGATTAAAGAAGGAAGTAATCCTTTCATTTTAGACAGCAAAGAGCCGGTTTCTTCATTTGAAGATTTTTTAAGCGGTGAAGTCAGATATGATGTCTTAAAAAGAATGCATCCTGAAAAAGCCGAAATATTATTTAAAAGAGCGGCAGATAATGCTAAAACACGTTATGAATACCTCAAGCGGCTAGTAACATTATATGATATACAAAGTGAGGTGCTGACAGATGAAAGCAATTAGTTTAAAGAAGGGAATCTATTGGGTCGGGGCCATTGATTGGAATATCCGCAATTTTCACGGATACCTGACTCAAAAAGGAACCACCTATGGTGCATATTTAGTTCTGGATGAAAAAGTCACATTAATTGATACGGTAAAAGCAAGCTTCTCCGAAGAGTTACTGGAACGAATCAGCGATATTATTTCTCCTGATAAAATTGATATTATTATAACAAACCATGTGGAAATGGATCATTCCGGTGCTCTGCCCGAATTAAAAAAAGCCTGCCCGAATGCTGCTATTTATACGACCGGACCGGCCGGAGTAAAAGGGCTTACCGCTCATTATGGAGATTTGGGTTATACTCCGGTTAAAAACGGCGATACCCTTTCTTTGGGAAAACGCACCCTCGAATTTGTAGCGACGCCGATGCTGCACTGGCCTGACAATATGGTAACCTATTGTCCTGAGGAAAAAATACTCTTTTCCAACGATGCCTTCGGTCAGCATCTGGCTACGACGGAACGTTTTGATGATGAAACCGATTTAGCAGTTGCATTATCGGAAGCGAAAAGCTATTATGGTAATATTATTATGTGCTACGGGAAGCAAGCCCGCAAAGCATGGGATATCGTTAAGAATCTGGATATTGAAATGATTGCCCCAAGCCACGGCATTATATGGAGAAGCCATATACCCGATATTCTATCCGCATACGATGAATGGAGTGCCAATGAACCGGCTGGCGGAGCCATTGTCGTGTATGACAGCATGTGGCATTCGACTGAAAAAATGGCTAAAACTATCTCAGAGGCATTTGGTGACAGCGGCATTCGTGCCAAGCTATTTGATTTAAAAGAAAATCATCATAGCAGTATTGTGCCATATTTACTGACGAGTAAATATATTGCCGTTGGCTCACCGACATTAAATAATCAAATGATGCCCTCCGTTGCTGCTTTTCTATGCTATTTAAAAGGATTATCACCAAAAAACAGAGAAGCTTTTTCCTTTGGCTCGTATGGCTGGGGCGGACAAAGCATTGGTCTCGTAGAAAAAGAATTGACAGAGTGCGGCTTTCATATCTGTATGGATGGAATCAAAATAAATTACGTACCAACAAAACAGCAGTTAGATGATATCTATCAAGCTGTAATTAACATAATCCAATAAATGCCGGGTGCTGTGGCACAAACAATACTAAAACAGCACAGAAAGAGGTAACTATATGAAAAAATATGTATGTGATGCGTGTGGTTATGTATACGATCCGGAATTAGGAGATCCTGATAGCGGCATTGCTCCGGGAACTGCTTTTGAAGATATTCCTGATGATTGGGTTTGTCCTTTGTGCGGACTCGGTAAAGACGTTTTTACGACACAGGAATAACTTAAAAAACCTTTTCTACATTAAATTTTGGAAAGGTTTTTTATAATTTTATTATTTAATATAAGACGCAACTCTTATATCGGGGTTAATCCCCCTCGACCTTTCGGACGAGTATAGACTATAT
>CAYPIB010000043.1:1087-1786 GCA_964410675.1 uncultured Roseburia sp. | reverse complement strand
TAAAAATCTTACATTTACTTCTCTGGTTTCTTCTTATCTATTATTTTACTGTTTTTTCATTATAATCAGAAACTCTATCTGTTTCAAACTGCTCCATCACTTCATATAGATTTTCTGCATTTAACTGACTTGCCGGAAAATCAGAAACAGACAGCGAATTGACCCAAGAGAATGCCTCCGCTTCATCTTCCGGTTTATCAGATATCGGTATCACTTTAACACTATATTTATCGATGGGAATCTTTTGCTCCATTAAAATCGTTTCCATAGCTTTCGCAACTTTAGCAATGGTCTGATACGATACATCCTCATGAAATATAGTTATATCGATGACCAGCGGCAAAGGCGGATGCTGAATATCCAGTATCATATCACGCTCAAGTCCCATAATATCGCTTTCTTTTTCAATGGAAAGGAAAACATTTTCTACATCATATTCAAGCCTTTCTCCAACTATTTCCTCTGCAAGCCTGCGCATCTCTTCGTCCAACCGCCGCCATGTCGTAAAGTTGTTTGCAACTTCATATTCATAATCATCACGCATAACGGTTCCATATTGATTCACATAGACCATGAAAGCCGTATCCTCACTCATTGTTGATTGTACAAACACACAATAAGCACTTTCTTTAAAATTATAATTGGATTTCTTGATTTGCAGCTTTAAATCACTGTAATTTGTGTCAATATACTGCTTGG
>CAYPIB010000043.1:0-1077 GCA_964410675.1 uncultured Roseburia sp. | reverse complement strand
TAGCCAATGAGCCAGACACTGGATTACCAATCCAGCTGTTCATAAAAAGAAATAACAGTACACACAGCAATACACAAGTAACTACAGCTAATATTTTTTTCATGAAAGCCCCCTCAATAAAAATATGTTATATGTGCCACACATCTGATACTTATTTATTATAGATTCTTTAGTGCTTCTAATGTACCCTCAAAATTTTCTTTATGCCAGTTCCCTTTTTTCCAATCAATCGCTAATATCCCAGAGCTTCTAATGTCACTTAACTCTTTTTGCTGTGTTGTCAACGTGAGTGTACTATCGTCCATTTCAATGATAATGTCAAAATTAAAACCCGCTTCTTTAACTTCTACCTTTTTAATAGACTCTGTCGGAATTGTTAAAACTGCATCTTTATTTAAGGGTGCTAATGTAATTTCACTAAAAGGTAATAAAACTAATTCTTGTTCACACATTTGCAGTACATAATATTCAAAGCTGAAAAAACTGGCAATTACTGCGCTTAAGTTATGAGTCGTATACTTAACAACAATGGCTCTATCCTCTAATGGTTTAAAACCTGCCTCTTCTAATTTTCTTTTAATTTTTTTCTCTCTTGCCATACTGTATTTCTCCTTTTATATCGTATTTAATTTAGGCTTTTGCAAACCATATCAAACAATATATGAAAAAATAATTTTTTATTTATATTTTTCATATATGATATAAAATCTGTCATATTTGGCAAAACAGTTATTTTAACTAATTGATAATACTTGGATAAACCATCCCGATTCAACTTCTGTTTTTATAAATACATGATTATAAGCTTGAAGAATACTCCTCAAATTATGTAAACCAACCCCTCTCTTATTTCCCTTTGTAGAAAATCCTTTGTTATAAATATTACTTATGCTTACTTCTGTTTCTAAACTATTTTTAATTAATATGATGAATTGACTATTTTCTTGAAGTAAGGAGCAAATTACTTTTTTGTCTTTTGTAATTGCTGCCTCCTCTATTGCATTATCCAATAAAATGCCCAGAATTCGTAATAAATCTTCTGTATCCATATAAATGACTGAAACAGGCTGTAACACT
>CAYPIB010000042.1:18680-22374 GCA_964410675.1 uncultured Roseburia sp. | reverse complement strand
CGCCAGGTATGCCGGAATGGATGTGCCTAAAATTGTCTTAAGAACGATGTTTTTCAGCGGGGCAGTTTGTGGTCTGGCAGGTATGATTCAGGCAACGGGATCTGATATTACGCTGACTACAAATGTGGCAGGAGGTGTAGGGTTTACAGCCATTATTGTTGCCTGGCTCGCACAGCTTAA
Organism: uncultured Roseburia sp.; assembly: GCA_964410675.1. Classification (GTDB taxonomy): domain Bacteria; phylum Bacillota; class Clostridia; order Lachnospirales; family Lachnospiraceae; genus RGIG3040. The sequence continues at coordinate 22,194 of CAYPIB010000042.1, read as the reverse complement.
CCCAGTAATGATACTGGTAGTTTCATTTTTGTTCAGTGTATTAGAAAAGGGAAGCAGTGTAATTCAATCGACTTATGGACTTTCTACAGATTGTGCCGATGTATTACAAGGAATTATTTTATTCTTTATATTAGGATGTGAATTCTTCGTTCGCTATCAATTTGTAAAAAGAGAAAAGGGAGGAAATGCAGAATGGAAATGATAACGAATTTTCTTGTAGCAGCAGTTCTGGCAGGGACTCCGCTTTTATTTGGCACAGTTGGAGAGATTGTAATAGAAAAGGTCGGACATTTAAATCTTGGCGTAGAGGGAATGATGTCTATAGGTGCTTGTGCCGGTTTTATGATCGGGTATCAAACCGATAGTTTCTTGCTGGCAATCCTCAGCTCAGCGCTTGCGGGGGCAGCAAGCGGGTTACTATATGGTGTACTTACGATTACGTTAATGGCGAATCAAAATGTAACAGGTCTGACACTTACTATTTTTGGAATCGGTCTGGCTAACTTTGTTGGTGTCTTTATGCTCGGCGGTACAGCGGATGGAACTTTAAAGCTGCCAGAAACAATTACTTCAAATATGCGCAGTATTTATATTCCGGTTTTAAGTGATATTCCGGTGCTTGGGAAGGTGCTTTTTTCCTACAATCCGTTTGTATATCTTGGCATTTTGATTGCAGTCATTATGCACATTTATTTAAATAAAACAAAAGCCGGATTGAACGTTTGTGCAATCGGTGAGAATCCAGCAGCAGCAGATGCAGCGGGAATTCCGGTGACAAAATGGAAATATTTAAATGTTGCACTGGGTGGTGCGATTTGTGGTATCGGCGGTGCATATTGCTCTATGATTATAAACGGTGGTGTTTGGATCTCCAATAATGTCGGCGGTCTTGGCTGGATTGCAGTAGCACTTGTTATATTTGCATCATGGAAGCCGGCTATGGCAATATGGGGCTCTTTTGTATTTGGTGCTCTTAGAATTTTAAAGTATTATATTCCAAAGTCCGTCTTTCCTTTTCCGGATGCCTTTTATGATATGCTGCCATTTCTCATTACAGCACTTGTACTAGTCATTGCTTCCATGAATAAAAGAAAACATAGTACACTTCCGGCGGCACTTGGAACGAATTACTTTAGAGAAGAAAGATAAATTATGACATCATAAAACCACAGCCTGTTGACTGTGGTTTTATATTGTAAGTCTATATTTATATCAAAAACATTAAACTTCAGGCAATTTTTTAATAATAGCTTTATTGCTGCGGGGACGAACCGGAGCAGTCGTAGAGCGAACAATTAACTGTGCCCTTAAAAGTGTTTTACTGAGCGGCAGGTTATGTAATAATCCTTCCAGTGTATTATAGCCGCTTTTGCCTAGTAAAATACGATCCTGCCTTATAGTAGTAAGCGGAGGCTCTAATTCAGAAGCAACCGGGAGATCGTCAAATCCTGTTACGCTGATATCCTCAGGTACATGAAAGCCACGCAGCTTACACTCCTCCATAACCCCCTGTGCAATCAAATCGGCAGAACAAATAATAGCGGTTGCGCCGTGTGACAAAAAGGTTGGAACATGATATTTGGCGCAGTCAGCAGTATAATAGCCGTATTCCATTAAATTTTCATCAATCTCAAGGTGATTTGCTTTCATACTTGTAAGAAAAGCTTCTTGTCTTTGCGTCGTTACGAGGGAATTGGGAGAACCATTTAAAAAGGCAATTTTTGTGTGGCCAAGTTTTACAAGATGAGCAACACATAAATCAATGCCTTCATAACTGTCAGTACCAATAAATCCAACTTTTAAATTATGTGACACATGGTTATCAAATAGTACCGATGGAATTGTCGTAGTTTTGAGCTGCTCCATCCAGTCATCATGTAAAGCCAGTCCAAGTAAAAGTGCACCGCTGTATCCATTTTTTAACATAAAAGTATCATATTTTTCTTGTGACTGGAGCATGGGATTTAAAGGAATAATTTCGACTGTCCAATTATAACGCAGAGCCATTTGCTTAAAACCCAAAATAATATCATAGCCAAAATCATCATCTTTTTCATAATCCATATTTTCAACAAAAATACAAAGCTTTTTCAAATGCTCCTTTCTAAGATTTTTAGGAATGTATCCCATCTCAATTGCCGTATCCAGAATGTGCTGTCTTAGTTCCTCACTAATATCATTGGCACCATTTAGTCCTTTTGATACAGTACTGATAGCAATACCGAGCTTAGCGGCAATCTCCTTCATTGTAACCATAATCATTCACCTGTTTTTCTGTAATTATTTTATGTTAGAAAGTTTACTAATAAGATTATTATACATAATTATTTCGAAACTGAAAAGGGAAATTGAAAAAGTTTCGAAAAAAGGTAATTAAAATTGTAAAAGGTCACAAAATATTTTGATAAAAATAGTAAAAACCGAGAAAAAATATTGAGAAATGGACTTTTAGTTGACAAAAATGATAATAATTTGTTAGTATAATAGCATAAACGAAAATTAACGAAAACAAGGCATGTATATGTTTTTGGCAATTTTAGCAGGGAGATTAAAATTGAGAGGGAAAATACTAAAAAGAGGCGCTGGCATTTTATTAGCAATCAGTAGTCTGCCTTCGGATTATGGAATTGGAACCCTTGGGGCAGAAGCGTATCGTTTTGTTGATTTACTGGTAGAACTTAGACAGCGTTACTGGCAGGTGCTTCCACTGGGGCCGACAAGCTATGGAGACAGCCCCTATCAATCCTTTAGTGCATTTGCGGGGAATCCATATTTTATTGATTTAAACTCCCTTATAAAGGAAGGACTTCTTACGCTCGATGAAATCAGGGCATTTAATTGGGGGCAAAGCAGCAGTGATGTGGACTATGCTGTTTTGTATGAAAATCGTTTGGCAGTACTTAAAATAGCCTTTGCCCGCTTTGATCAAAAAAGTAAAACATACATAGAATTTTGTAAAACACACCGAGCGTGGCTGGACGATTATGCGCTCTTTATGGCATTAAAAGAATATTTTGATAAAGATTGGCTTGGCTTTGATGAAAATATAAGAAGCAGAGAACCGGAAGCCATGGAACTTTATAAAAGTAAGCTTGCCGATACAATATCCTTTCATTGTTTTTGCCAGTATGAATTTTTTTGGCAGTGGTATCGTTTAAAGGCGTATGCAAACAAAAAAGGAATTGAAATAATTGGTGATATGCCATTATATGTTGCACTTGACAGTGCTGATGTGTGGACAAATCGTAAGCAATTTCTTTTAAATGAAAAGGGGTATCCTGAATTAGTTGCGGGCTGTCCCCCGGATGCTTTTTCCGATAATGGACAAAAATGGGGCAATCCCTTATATAATTGGGAGCAGATGGGGCAGGATGGATTTGACTGGTGGCAGAAGCGGATCAAGTTAAATAAACAGCTGTTTGATATAATTCGGATTGATCACTTTACAGGAATTGTAAAAAGCTATGCTATTCCGGCAAATAATGCGGATCCAAAATGCGGAAAATGGCTAAAA
>CAYPIB010000042.1:12123-18670 GCA_964410675.1 uncultured Roseburia sp. | reverse complement strand
TTATCGATGCGGTACAAAGTGCGGCGGGGGATAGCAGGATAATAGCAGAAAATATCGGAGTATTTGTTCCGGGAGCCAGTAAGCTTATACAAAGAGCCGGATGGTCTGAAATAAAGATTTTGCTTTTTGCATTTGACGGTAATACCGGAAATGAATTTTTACCGCATAATTTTAAAGACTGCAATCAAGTTATTTATGCAGGTACACATGATAATGATACTATTTTAGGATATTTTAAAGATAAAACAGAATATGAACTTGCTTTTTTATATGAATATTTAAATATTAAAAGTAAAGAGGAAATTCCGGATGCCTTAATCAGACTTGCTTATTCAAGTGTTGCTAATGTAGTAATTTTTCAGATGCAGGATATTTTGAAGCTTGGTAATGAGGCAAGAATGAACTATCCAAGTACAATCGGCAGAAATTGGCGCTGGCGGCTTTGGAATGAAAGTATCGCAGAAGAAACAAAAGCATGGATTAGAACAATGTCTACAATTTATTGCAGATAAAATTAGTACCGTTCCCGGTAACGGTATCGGTAACGTTTCCTGAATTGGAAATGAAAGATTATTATGGTATAAGACACATTGTGTTTTATATAAATGCTAACTAAATTAACTTAGTAAAGAAGGAGAGGTAAATTTGTTATGAAAAAGAAAGCATTAGCATTATTACTGGCAACCTCAATGGTTGCAACCCTAGTTGGTTGTGGTGACAAGACTGCACCGGAAGCAACAGAAACAGACGCAGACACTACTGAGGATGAACCAGCAGAAGAGGATACTGAGGATACAACCGAAGAAGCTACTGATGAAACTGCAGAAGAAGAGGCAATTACAACAACCTTAACTGTTTGGAGTCCAGCTGAAGATCAGGCTGAAGAAAACGGAAACTGGTTAAATAAAATGTGTGAGCAGTTTAAAGCTGAACATCCAAATTGGGACATCACATTTGAGTACGGTGTATGTGGTGAAGCTGATGCTAAAGCGACTGTAACACAGGACGTTGAAGGTGCAGCAGATGTATATATGTTTGCAAACGACAATCTTCCTGAATTAGTTGCTAACAATGCAATTTCACAATTAGGCGGCGAGGCAGCTGACTATGTAAAGAGTACAAACTCTGAAGCAATTGTTGATTCCGTATCTTTAGACGGCAAAGTCTATGGTGTACCATTTACGACAAACACATGGTTTATGTACTATGACAAATCTGCTTTTACAGAGGAAGAAGCTAACAGCTTAGATGCTATGATTGCAAAAGAAAAAGTAGCATTCCCTCTATCAAACTCTTGGTACATCGCATCTTTCTTTGTAGCAAATGATTGTACATTATTTGGTGATGGTACTGACGAAGCAGCCGGTATTGATTTTGGCGGCGAAAAGGGTGCACAGGTTGCCAGCTACTTAGTAGACTTAGTAAACAATCCAAATTTTGTAAACGATGCTGATGGTGCTGGTATTTCTGGTTTAAGAGAAGGCACAATCAAGGCAATCTTCTCTGGTTCTTGGGATGCAACAGCTGCAAAAGAAGCATTAGGTGATAACTTTGCTGCAAAAGCTCTTCCAACTGTTAAGATCAACGGAACAGATAAGCAGATGATGGCTTTCTCTGGTTCTAAAGCAATTGGTGTTAATCCTACCTGTGAATACCCACAAGTAGCTGTAGCATTAGCGAAATACTTAGGTGGTGTTGAGGCACAGAAATCTCATTATGAATTAAGAAATATTGTTCCATGTAATACAGAATTACTTGCTGATGAAGCTGTAAGCGCTGACGCTTTAGTTGTAGCTCAGAATGAAACGTTTGAATCTACATCTATCATTCAGCCATTCGTATCTAAAATGGGTAACTACTGGACTCCGGCAGAGAACTTTGGTAAATCTTTAATTAACAAAGAAGTAACTGCTGATAATGCAGCTGACAAAGCAGAAGAACTAAATACAGCATTAAACACTTCCGCTGCGGAATAAATCAAAAAAAGGCCCTGCCCGTACTGGGTAGGGCTTTTTTAAAAAGTGAGGAGACTGTTCATGGGCAAAAAAAGGTTTGGACGAAAAAGTGAGTTTAAGACCCCCTATACCGTTAAAAATGCTATTTTAAAAGGGGATATTTTTACAAAGTTATCAATTCTTGTGTGGGGACTTGGTAATATAGTTAGAAAACAATTCGTAAAAGGTTTTTTATATTTAGCAGTAGAAGCTGCTTTTATTCTATTTTTAGTAAAAAGCGGTATTCATAATTTAGCAATGCTGCCATCATTAGGCGACAGAGTTCAGGAAGAAGTCTGGAATGAAGCAAAAGGGATTTTTGAATATACGAGCGGTGATAATTCCCTGCTCTTACTGCTTTATGGAGTGATAACTGCCTGTGCTGTAGTTGGAGTTCTGTTTGTTTGGAAGGGTATTATTAAAAGTGCATATGAGATAGAATGTGCTGCAAAAGAAGGTAAACATGTAAATAATTTTTTTGAGGACATAGGGAGTTTGTTTGATAAAAACTTACATAAATTATTATTGTCACTTCCAACTACGGGTGTTTTAATTATTACAATTCTGCCGCTTATTTTTATGATTAGTATGGCATTTACGAATTATAGTAAATTGGATGAACATCTTGTACTTTTTGATTGGGTTGGTCTGGATAATTTTAAAAAGGTTTTAAATATGCAGGATGCTATTGGACAGACATTTTGGTCTGTACTTAGCTGGACAATTGTGTGGGCAGTGTTTGCAACATTTCTAAATTACTTCTTTGGCATGCTGCTGGCAATTGTGATTAATCGAAAAGATACTAAATTTAAAAGTTTTTGGCGTACTTGCTTTGTTTTATCAATTGCAGTACCGCAGTTCGTATCTTTGCTTACGATGAGGACTATGCTGCAGCCTGAAGGTGCAATCAATGTATTACTTAAAAATTTAGGACTCATTGATCAGGCACTACCGTTTTTTACAAATACAATGTGGGCAAGGGTTACTGTAATTGTAATAAACTTATGGGTAGGTATTCCGTTTACTCTTATTCAAGTGACAGGTATTTTGCAGAATATTCCGGCAGAGCTTTATGAGGCTGCTAAAATCGATGGAGCAAGTGCATTTGTAACGTATTTTAAGATTACACTTCCCTATATGTTGTTTGTTACAACACCATATTTAATTACTACCTTTACTAGCAATGTAAATAACTTTAATGTAATTTACCTCTTATCAAATGGACATCCGACACCGGTCGGAAGGACAGCGGGAAAGACAGACTTACTTGTGACATGGTTGTATAAGCTGACGATAGACCAGCAGTTCTTTAACCTTGGAGCAGTCATCGGTATTATGACATTCGTCGTTCTTGCTATTGTAGCATTAGTGACATATCGTAATTCAGGTTCCTATAAAGATGAGGAGGGATTTTCATAATGAAAAATATTAACTCGGGTTCTGCAAAGGCAAGAAAAGGGATAATTAATACAATTGTTCATGCATCGTTAGCAGTATTATCATTTGTATGGCTGATGCCTATTATTTGGGTAGTGCTGACAAGCTTTAGGGGGGAAAAAGGTTTTTATATGTCGACGTTTTTTCCGAAGACTTATACTTTGAATAATTATGTGAAACTATGGACAGACACGTCTGTTTTGAATTTTCCAAGAATGTTTATGAACACATTGATTATAGCAATATTTTCTTGTATTATATCAAGCTTCTTTGTGTTATCAGTGGCTTATTGTATGAGTCGTCTGCGCTTTAAAGTTAGAAAAGCAATGATGAATGTATGTATGATTTTGGGACTGTTTCCCGGCTTTATGTCGATGGTAGCAGTATATTATATACTGAAAAGCTTAGGCTTATCGGAGGGCTCTATGATTCGGGTTGCCTTAGTATTAGTATATTCGGCCGGCTCGGGAGTCGGATTTTATGTCGCCAAAGGATTCTTTGATACAATTCCAAAAGCACTTGACGAAGCGGCTTATATTGATGGGGCAACGAAGTGGGATGTATTTACTAAAATAACAGTTCCTCTCAGTAAACCAATTATTGTTTATACAGTACTTACTGCTTTTTTAAGCCCATGGCTAGATTTTATTTTTGCAAGGGTTATTTGCCGGGCAAATGCCAAATATTTTACTGTTTCGATTGGATTATGGCGAATGCTGGAAAAAGAATATATTGACAACTGGTATACCTGTTTTGCGGCAGGAGCAGTTTGTGTATCAATACCAATTGCAATTTTGTTTGTCTATATGCAGCGGTTCTATGCTGATGGATTAGCAGGCTCTGTAAAAGGGTAGAGGGATTAAAAATGAGAAAAAAGAAAGGGGATATTTATGAAAAGTGTATTAAAAAGCGTAGTTGTTTTCATCGCTTGTTTCATAATTTCGATTAATTCTATAACTGTTAATGCAACAAATAAGAATACTGTAGACAGTCTCTATATGGATAGACTTAAGTTAGTTCATAATTATAATAAAAATATTAATAAAATACGAAAAATTGATAAAAATATTAATAAAATGAAGTGTAGTTCCATATCAGAGGAAGAAGTGATGAACTTAATTCAATCATCACAGAGTAAGAAATACAATACTTCTGAAATAGGGTCAAAAAAAAGAATAATTAATAGAAATGGAATTAAAGTACCTCCTAAAGAGAGAGGGATTACTTGGAGAAGTCAAAGACAGAATGCTGTTTATAACGGAAAATTATTTGAGGTGCAAATTATTACGGGTATTCCAACCGGAAGTGGGAATTTAACCAAAACAGATGTAATCGCTGATTTGAAATATTATGGTAGGAGAACAGCTCTTAGTGGATTAATTAAGTCTGTTGCAGTAACTAAAGCTGGTGAAGCACCAATTGTTGGTAAAGGGCTGAGCATTTATGATGCGGTTAGATCATATTGTAATGGTTTGAGAAAAACATCCACAATTGAAAATATTTCTGCAGTTTATACTATAAACAGATCAACTAATCTTACCTTGGTTTTTGTAAAATTTAAGGGTGAGAGTGATCAGAATCAGATATTAGGATATGCTGGAAATAGCACTTTTATTCATGAAAGTATAGTAATTCCTTCTTTTAAATATTCAAAAGCTGATAAAATGGTAAGAGCTGGCAGCAGAACTATAAAAAATACTGAAATTTTACAATCAAAAGGTTATAATAATAAAGTGCAAATGGCATGTAAGTACTATTATAATTATAAAAACAAAAAGAAAAATAAAGATTATCATTATAATATAAGAACATTTAAGGTAACTACGTTAAGAGGAAAAACATCTCTTAAAATTCCACATCCTAACTATGGATTTTAGCTAAAACTATGTAATATAAAAATTAACCTTAGCTTAGTACTTACTGCCCTTCGAGTTTAAGATATTTTTTTCAATTTGTACATCTGAAGTCAGCGTAATATTTTGTAGGAAATAAAATAAAAAGAAAGCACCCCCTTTGTTTTAAATTCGATTGCTGAAAATAATTAAAAACAAAGTATGGGTGTTTTCTATGTTAATTGAAAAATTTGTTGAATCTTCTGCTTTTTTGAATCTATAGTAAATTAAGTAATCTTATCTAAAATTGGATTTGCATTAATTTCCGATTTTGGTATAGAATAAAGATAGAACTATATGAGTTATATTGAATAGGAGATAGATAATATGGATATTGTTTTAGGAATTATGATTCCATTTATAGGAACAACACTTGGAGCTGCGTGCGTTTTTATACTAAAGGGCAAAATAAAGTCCGGAATTCAGAAAGCTTTGCTTGGCTTTGCTTCCGGAGTTATGGTAGCAGCTTCGGTATGGTCACTTTTACTTCCGGCGATTGATATGTCTGAAAGTATGGGACAGTTTGCATTTGTTCCAGCAGCTGTTGGCTTTGCTCTTGGAATTGCTTTTTTACTTGGAATGGATAAGTTAATTCCACATTTACATTTGGACTCTAAAGAACCGGAGGGAATAAAGGTTCCTTTAAAAAAAACAACAATGCTTGTCCTAGCGGTAACTTTGCATAATATTCCGGAGGGTATGGCAGTTGGAGTCGTCTTTGCCGGACTGCTTGCGGGAAATACAGACATTACATACGCCGGAGCATTGACGCTTGCAATCGGAATTGCGATTCAAAATTTTCCCGAGGGTGCCATTATTTCAATGCCGCTCATCGGAGAGGGGCTGTCTAAAAAGAAAGCGTTTAGTTATGGGGTAATGTCTGGTATTGTAGAACCGATTGCGGCACTGTTGACGCTGCTTTTAATTGGCATTATTCAGCCGATACTGCCTTATTTATTAGCCTTTGCAGCCGGTGCGATGATCTATGTCGTAGTGGAAGAATTGCTGCCGGAGGCTTCAAGCGGAGAGCACTCTGATATCGGAACGATAGGATTTGGGGTTGGCTTTTTGATTATGATGATTTTGGATGTAGCATTAGGGTAAGTAAAGGGGGATGGGAGCTTTTAGATACCGCTTAATGTCTCATTTCCATAGAAAAGAGGGCATTCCAAAGCAATTGCAGCGAGAGCCGCCGCCTAGAAACAAGTCTGGCAAACGTCTGCC
>CAYPIB010000042.1:0-12023 GCA_964410675.1 uncultured Roseburia sp. | reverse complement strand
GGATAATCAGAACGGCTGCGATTGCATTTTTAATCAGTATATTATATTGTTTCCCTGTGTTAGCAGAAGAGAAGGGAATAACAGAAATTGATATTACAGCAGTTCTTAAGTCAGACGGTTCCTGTGATATAACAGAAGTATGGGAGATTGATGATGTCTATGGCGGAACAGAGTATTATATTGGACTTCATAATTTAGATGGTATTAGTGTAACCGATTTAACTGTAACGGACGACAGTGGGACGGTTTATCAGACATTAGACGAATGGGATATAGACTCATCCTTTGAAGAAAAAGCATATCGGTGTGGAATACTTGAGAAGAAAAATGGTTATGAAATTTGCTGGGGAATCAGCCAGTTGGGGAATCGGACTTATACTGTATCATATAGCTTGCATGGTCTTGTAAAAAAATACATTGATCAGGCAGGATTTTACCATCGTTTTGTATCGGACGATTTATCTTCGCCGCCACAGTCGGTTTACATAACATTGTCAATGGAAGATACAGAGCTTACTGAAGAGAATACCCAGATTTGGGCGTTTGGTTACGAAGGTGAGATTCAATTTGATCAAGGCAGTGTAATTGCCTGGTCGAAAAATGAATTGGGCTCAAACGATTATGTTAATCTGCTTATTGGTTTTTCAAATGAGTTATTTGATGCAAGACAGGTTGATGGTACATTTGAAGAAGTGAAAGAGAAGGCCATGGACAGTGGAGGCGGACCATATCTTTTTAATCTTGGAATCGTGGTAATGATAGTACTGTTATTTATAGTCCGCGGCATATTGGTATCTCGGAATATACGACTTGCAGATGGTACCAAAATCAGAAGGATACCTGCTAAAAAAATAGAACCGATGACATCAGTTCCGTTTAAACGAAGTATACCGATGACTTGTGCTGCCTTAAGGCTGGATAGTTCGATGACTGCATCTGAGCCAATTGCTGCTTACATTGTAAAATGGCAGTTTGATGAAATGATACGAATGGAAGATGTGAACAATAAACCCGTCATACATTTTCTACAAATACCTGATGCAGATAAGGTTGAACTGGAACTTTTTGAGCTGCTAAAAGATGCGGGAGATGGTGAAGCTCTTAAATTATCAGATTGGCAAAAATGGTCTGAAAAGTATTATAATAAAATAGATACATGGAAGAAGAATTTTGAGAAGTATGGAAAAACTTGTCTTAAAGGCGAAGGATGGGCAGATAAAGACAACAAAGGTAAAGTGCGTTTTACACAAACCGGTTATGATATGCAAATCAGATTGCTGGGCTTCTATAAATATTTAAAAAGCTTTAAAAAAAGTACCTCAGATATGCAGGCACCAAGAGAATATTGGGGCGATTATCTGATATTCGCAACCTTGTTTAATCTTGCAAAGCCTGTTATAAAAGGACTTCAAAACATGGACGAGGAAGGGTTTGACAGTTTCTGCGGAATGTATAGTATGAATCCGGTCATGTTTTTGATTTATATGAATCATGCTACTACAATTTCCAACACTTCCTACTTAGGGGCATCGGATGGAACCGGAGGTGCTTCGTTTTCCGGCGGCGGCGGAGGATTCTCAGGCGGTGGCGGCGGAGGAAGCCGATAATAGGATGAAAAATAATGATCAGAATAAATTTCAATTAGCAATATATAATACGTTAAAGAGAGACTAGCCTTAAAATCATGCTTCATAATAAAAGTATTAAATGCCTAAAAATATATATTGCAAGGAGATAAGAGATGTATCAAAATTATATTTTCGATTTATATGGTACTTTGGCAGATATTCGTACGAATGAGAGTAAGCCTTATTTATATAAAAAAATGGCAGAGTTATATTCAGCATTAGGGGCAAATTATAATGACAGCAAGGAATGGAAAACGGCGTATCGTCATATTTGTAAACAAAAAAAGCAGGAGTCTGAAAACCCCTTATACGAAATTGAAATCAGTGATGTATTTCGAGAATTATTTATCAAAAAACATATGATTCCTTCAAAGGAAACGGTTGATTTAATTTGCAATGTATTTCGGACGTTATCAAGAGCTTATATTCAATTATATGATGGAGTTGATGAATTTTTAGAGCTATGTCTTAAGAAAAAGAAAAAAATTTATTTACTAAGCAATGCGCAAGCTGCTTTTACTCTTTCAGAACTAAAAATGCTTAAAATTTATGATAAATTTGATGGTATTGTAATTTCCTCTGATGTAAAAACTCAAAAGCCGGATAAAGCGATTATGGAGGCACTGCTTGATAAGCATTCTCTAAAAGTGAAACAATCCATTATGATTGGAAATGAAAAAATTTCTGACATTGGTGTAGCAAAGGCTGTAGGAATGGACAGCTTGTACTTCCATAGCAATATTTCGGAATTTCAGAAAAATTTGGGTCAAATACAGCAAATTAAAGCCACATACGAAGTATTAGATGGTGATTTTAAGAAAATAAAAGGAATCATACTAAAGTAAAGCAAATAAAAAGACACATGAGCATATCAAATTAACTCAATGTGTCTTTTTATTTGTTTTTTATAACATGAAAAAAAGTACGGCAGCATATACATATACCAGTATAAGGAGGAGATTTTATGGACAATTACACCGCTAATACATATGATTTGTATAAGGATATACAAAACCGTACGAATGGAGAGCTTTATCTGGGAGTGGTTGGGCCGGTCCGAACCGGAAAGTCAACCTTCATTAAACGCTTTATGGATGTTTGTGTTCTTCCCAATATGACAAAAGAGTATGAAAAGAAGCAGGCAGTAGATGAACTGCCGCAAAGTTCAGGCGGAAAAACGATAACGACGACAGAACCGAAATTTATTCCAAAAGAAGCTGCTGAAATTACATTGGATCAGGATGTTAAGGTTTCGGTAAAATTAATTGACTGTGTCGGTTTTATGGTCGAAGGTGCAAGCGGACACTTAGAAAATGAAAAAGAGCGCATGGTCAAAACCCCATGGTTTGATTACGAAATACCATTTACTCAAGCAGCCGAGCTGGGAACAAGAAAAGTGATCAATGATCATGCCAGCATTGGTATTGTGGTGACAACAGACGGCAGTTTTACTGAGCTGCCAAGAGAATCTTATTTAGAAGCGGAAGAGCAGACAATTACAGAATTAAAAAAATTATCAAAGCCTTTTATTGTCCTTGTAAATTCAGAGAGACCTTACTCAGATGAAGCAATAAAAGCAGCAGAAGAAATTCAGGAAAAATATAGTGTTGCAGCTATACCGATGAATTTAGAGCAGCTGAAAAAAGAAGATGTTACTAAAATATTAGAGAAGGTACTGTATGAGTTTCCAATTTCAAGTATTGAATTCTTTCTTCCGAAATGGGTCGAAATGCTTCCGGATGATCATAAAGTAAAAACAGATATTATTAACTGCCTGAAAGGAAAAATGGATCAATATACATATATGCGCGATATAACGAGCAATCCTTATACGCTTGACAGTGAATTTGTAGAGCGTATTAAAGTTGATAATATTGATATGTCGAAAGGGCTTATTAAAATTTACTTAGATATTGATGAATCATTTTATTATGAAATGCTGAGTGAAATATTAGGCGAACAGGTAAGTGGTGAATATCAATTAATTACATTGCTTAAAGATATGTCGAAGATGAAAAATGAATATACGCAAGTATTAAATGCAATGGAGTCGGTTAGACAAAAGGGCTATGGCGTTGTAACTCCGCAGAGAAGTGAAATCACTCTCGATAAACCGGAAATTATAAAGCATGGCAATAAATTTGGTGTTAAAATTAAAGCTGAAAGCCCAAGCATTCATCTAATCCGCGCTAATATAGAAACAGAAATTGCTCCGATTGTAGGAACCGAACAGCAGGCAAAGGATTTAATTAACTACATTGCAGAAGCAGAAGCAGAAGATGAGGGAATATGGGACACAAATATATTTGGAAAAACAGTAGAACAGCTTGTCAATGACGGAATATCCGGCAAAATTGCAATGATTGGTGAGGAAAGTCAAGTCAAATTACAGGAGACAATGCAGAAGATTGTAAATGATACGAACGGCGGATTAATCTGCATTATTATTTGAGTAAAAACATAGAAAAAAAAACCTGTCTATGATAAACTGTAAGAGCGGTTAATAATTACAGTATTCTAGGGAGGTTTTTTTATGAATCAAATATATGAAAAATTACAAGGGTGTTTAAAAAGTATTAGAGAAAAAACTGATTTTGTTCCAAAGGCAGCAATTGTTTTAGGTTCAGGTCTTGGTGATTATGCAAATGATATTAAGGTAGTAACAGAAATAGATTACAGTGAAATTGATAATTTTCCGGTTTCCACAGTACCGGGACATGCCGGCAAATTTATTTTTGGTTATGTTGGCGAAGTGCCGGTTGTATGTATGAAGGGCAGAGTGCATTACTACGAGGGATACGATATTTCGGATGTAGTGCTGCCGACAAGACTGATGAGACTGATGGGGGCAGAAATTCTTTTCTTAACGAATGCGTCCGGTGGTATTAATAAGTCTTTTCATGCCGGAGATTTTATGCTCATAACGGATCATATTTCGGTGTTTGCGCCAAATCCATTGATTGGAGAAAATATGGATGAACTTGGTACAAGATTTCCGGATATGAGTGAAGTTTATGATAAAGATTTACAACAGCTTATAAGAGAAACGGCAAAAGAGAATGATATTTTGCTGCAGGAAGGTGTTTATATTCAGTTTACCGGTCCTTCCTTTGAAAGTCCGATTGAAATTCGCATGGCGGAAACATTAGGAGCGGATGCGGTTGGTATGTCTACAGCGGTGGAAGCAATTGCAGCAAATCATATGGGGATGAAAATTTGTGGAATCTCTTGTGTTTGTAATCTGGCAGCCGGAATTTCCCCGAATCCACTGACACACGATGAGGTTCAGGAAGCAGCCAGCAAAGCAGCACCTAAATTTAAGCAATTAGTAACCGAGAGTGTTAAGAAATTTGGTGCATACTAAGACAAGAGGTGATTTATATGGAAAATGAGCAAATTGTATCTTTAATCCAAGCGGCTGCGAAAGCACGGGAATTTTCCTATTCACCATATTCTGAATATATGGTAGGGGCGGCACTGCTTACAGCAGAAGGTGAAATCTTTACCGGCTGCAACATTGAAAATGCAGCATATGGCCCAAGCAATTGCGCAGAACGCACTGCCCTGTTTAAGGCAGTCAGTGAAGGAAAGAAAAGCTACCGTGCCATTGCCATTATAGGCGGTAAGCGAAACGGCAATGGTGACTTTGCGGCACCATGCGGTGTATGCCGGCAAGTAATGGCGGAGTTTTGCAACTCAGATACTTTTCAAATTATTGTTGCAAAAAGTATATCTGAATATAAAATCTTTACATTAAAGGAGTTGCTGCCAGAGGCATTTGGTTTGGCAAATTTAGAAAAATCATGAATGAATATATCCTATTTTTATTATTAGCCATTCTCTTTCTTATTATTTTGTTTTTAAAAGGAATGTATGACTATTCGATCGAAAAGAAGAGATTTTTAATTAAAATCAGGCAGGATTATGGAAAACCTCCAAATAAAGAATATGCTGAGGGCAGATTTTCGGTTCTGTCGAATACAAGTAAAAAGGGGAATAGGCCGGGCTGTATCGATGATATTACATGGAATGATTTAGATATGGACGGCATTTTCAAGAGAATGGATTATACCTTTAGTGCAGCGGGAGAAGAGGCTCTTTATCAAATGCTGCGCCATCCCGAGTTAGCAGAGGCTAATTTAAATGAGCGGGAAGAAAAGATACAGTATTTTATGAATGAAGAGGACAAGCGTGTCAGGCTCCAATTACAGTTTGCACAAATTGGCCGTACCGGTAAGCATTCGATTATAGATTATCTTGATTACTTAAATAATTTAAAGGAAGAAAAACTTCTGAAAGATAAAATAATGCTTGCAGCAATTGTTTTTGCCGCAGTTTATTTGTTTTTTAATTTTTCAATCGGTATCATCTTATTATTTTCTTTATTAGCAATTAATATGATGTGGTATTTCCCGATGCATAAACGAATTGCCCCATATTTAACAACCTTTTCATATTTATTAAAAATAATTAAAAGTATCGATGTATTTGAAAAAATAAATGTTCCGGTTTTTAAAAATGAACTTTCCAGATTAAATGAATTGAAAATGAACACAAAAAAATTTTCAAAACATTCTGCTATTCTTTTTGGTGACAATGGATTAAAAACGAATCCGCTTGACATTATAATGGATTATTTGAAAATGTGTCTGCACATTGATATTTTCAAATTTTATTATATGCTCAAGGAGGCAAAAGAACATAGAGATGAGTTTGCGGAAATGTTTTATCTGCTTGGTAATATGGAAGCCGTTATTTCCATTGGGGCATATCGAGAAAGTCTATCCTATTATAGCATACCGGCCTTTACAGAAAAGAAGGCCATTTATGCAGAGCAGATTTATCATCCGCTGATTGAAGAGCCGGTTGCAAACAGTTTTCAGAATGAAAGAGGAATGCTTTTAACCGGTTCCAATGCTTCGGGAAAGTCAACGTTTTTAAAAACAGTAGCAGTCAATGCAATCATGGCGCAGACGATTCATACTTGTCTTGCAAACGATTATACAACAGATTTCTTTCGTATTTATTCCTCTATGGCTCTAAAAGATGATTTAACGAACAAAGAGAGTTATTTTATCGTTGAGATTAAGGCTTTAAAACGAGTCATGGATGCAACAGCGGCAGATGAAAGGGTTCCGGTATTATGCTTTATTGATGAAGTACTGCGGGGAACGAACACGGTGGAACGAATTGCAGCTTCAACAGAAATATTAAAAAAATTAGCCTCTGGCAACTGTCTGTGCTTTGCAGCAACGCATGATATTGAACTTACAACGCTTCTTAGTACGAAATATGACAACTACCATTTTGAAGAAACAATTTTGGATAATGATGTGAAATTTAATTATCTGCTTAAGCAAGGAAAGGCGACAACGCGTAATGCCATTAAGCTGCTTCGGGTAATGAGGTACGAAGAGGAAGTAATTGAAATGGCAGAAAAAAGAGCTCAGGATTTCATGTCATATGGAAATTGGGAGGAAGGGATGAAAAGATGAAAGTAACAATCTATTCGGACGGCTCGGCACGAGGGAATCCCGAAGGACCGGGAGGATACGGAACGGTTGTGCAGTATGTTGACAAAAAAGGGCAGTTGCATGAACGTGAGTATAGTGCGGGATATAAAAAAACAACAAATAACCGGATGGAGCTTATGGGAGCAATTATAGGACTGGAAGCTTTGACAAAACCATGTGATGTAGTCGTTGTATCCGATTCTAAATATGTAACAGACGCTTTTAATCAAAACTGGATTGGAAGCTGGTTAAAAAATAATTGGAAAAACAGCCAAAAGAAGCCGGTAAAAAATATCGACTTGTGGAAACGTCTTTTAAAGGCAAAAGAACCGCATCATGTTACCTTTCAGTGGATTAAAGGCCATGCAGGACATACGCAGAATGAGCGCTGTGATAAACTGGCAACCGATGCGGCGGATGGCACAAACCTGCTTGACGATAAGGTAGAATCAGTGGTATGATTATAGTAATAATTTTAAACTTAAAATATTTATTGTAAGGAGAAAATATGATTAATTTTACTTTGTTTTTAAATTCCTTTTTATCTTATTTATTGGTATTTATTGTCATGGCAGCAATTGTTGTTGCGGCTGTTTTCATTGGTATTACTATGAGAAAGCATACTGATGCCAAAATGGATGATGAAGTAAATGCAATAGAAAACAATAAACAGTAGTCATTTTTTCTGAGAAAATTATAGTAAAAGTAAAGGTGTTCTTAGGGATACCTTTTTTATTTGACAGGAATTGGTTAGAGGATATGTTATGAAGAGATATGATACTATTTTATGGGATGTTGATGGGACGCTGCTTGATTTTTTGCAGTCCCAAAAGTTTGCGCTAAAAGAAGCATTTGGGGCTTATAATATTAATATTAGTGACAAAGTCGTTGAGCGGTATTCTGTCATTAATGAATCTTATTGGAAGAGGCTGGAGAAATGCGAAATCACAAAAAAAGACTTATTGTTTGCGCGTTTTGAAGAATTTTTTGCTGTTATTCAAAATGAATCCGGATTTTTGTCAAAGGAAGATATTGATAAAACAAGTAAAATTCAAATTAAGGATTTTCAGCCGATTTACCAAAGGAATCTGGGATCGGTTTATTTTTTTAAGGATAATGCTTATGAATTATGTATGAAACTTAAAAAGGATTTTAAGCAATATATAGTAACAAACGGAGAAGCATGGACACAAGAAAATAAGTTAAAGCTTTCCGGATTGACCGATGTTGTCGATGGCATATTTATTTCAGAAGAAATTGGAATTCCTAAACCAAGTAAACAGTTTTTTGAAACTTGCTTTTCGCGAATTCCTCAATTTGATAAAGATAAGGTAATTATTATCGGTGATTCGCTGACAAGTGATATTTTAGGCGGTAATAATGCCGGAATTGAAAGTTGTTGGTATAATCCGGAGGGACTGCAAAATAAAACAAGTGCAGTGGCAGATTATGAAATAAAGAATTTGTGGGAGGCAGAAGATATTTTATGGCAAGGGGAAACAATCAAAAACTAAAACTTTTGTACATATTAGATATTTTGCAAAAAAAGACAAACGGGGAGCATGGCATTACAACGGCCGAGCTGATTAAGGAATTAGAGCACTATGATGTAAATGCGGAAAGAAAAAGTATTTATAGTGATATAGAGGAGCTGAGAAGGTTCGGATATGAGATTGAAAGCTCAAAGGAAAAAGTAAATGGCGGCTACAGGCTGATTTCCCGAACCTTTGAACTTCCCGAATTGAAGCTTTTAGTTGATGCGGTGCAGGCCGCCAAGTTTATTACCCAAAAGAAATCCAGAGAACTGATAAAAAAATTAACCGGTTTAGCAAGCAATTATGATGCAAAGCAGCTAAGCCGTCAAGTTTATGTGTCTGACCGGATTAAAACTGAAAATGAAAGTATTTATTATAATGTCGATTATCTTCACCGGGCAATTCAGGAGGACCTTCAGATTTCTTTTGATTATTATTTTTGGAATGTGGAAAAAGAGCTTCAAAAGAAAAAGGGAGCGGATAGTTATATCGTTAGTCCGCATATTTTGATGTGGAATGACGAAAACTATTATTTAATTGCATATGATGAAAAAGAACAGATGATAAAACATTTTAGAGTTGATAAAATGGGAAGTATATCACTTCTTGAAAATCAAAGAACGGATGTGAATCAGTTTTTGGATATTGAATCAGTAAAATATTCGAACAAGACTTTTGGCATGTTTCGCGGCAGGGAGGAAACGGTTACGGTAATATTCCCTAACCATTTAGCAGGTGTTGTCATTGACCGGTTTGGTAAAGAAGTAGATATGCGAAAGCGAAGCGAAGAAGATTTTAGTGCGCGTCTTAAAGTTGCCGTCAGCGGACAATTTTTTGGCTGGCTGACCGGTCTTGGCGCGGGTGTTGTGATTGACAAGCCGGAAGAGGTACGCAGCGAGTACGGTGAATATTTGAGTATGCTGTTAAGACAATATGAGAATTAAAGGAGTACTAAATAGTATGAAACCATTTTCAGAACATATGAATCAGTTTGAAGAAGGAATTTTTCAGGTTTTAAATGAAAAAAAGGCTCAGCTGATAAAAGAAGGAAAAACAGTATATAATTTCTCAGTCGGAACACCTGATTTTAAGCCGGCAGGACATATCATGGAAGCAGTCATAGAAGCGGCGGCAAAGCCGGAAAACTATAAATATGCTTTAACGGATCTGCCGGAGCTTACAGAAGCGGTTATAGAGCGCTTTAAGAAGCGTTATGACGTCGTTTTAAGCAAAGAAGAGGTTACTTCGGTTTATGGGTCACAAGAGGGCATTTCACATATTGGGCTTTTGATGTGCAATCCCGGTGATGTTGTCTTAGTTCCAAATCCCGGATATCCTATTTTTGAAATTGGTCCGATGCTCGCTTATGCAGACGTGCATACTTATGATTTACTGGAGGAAAATGAGTATTTGCCGCAGCTTGACAAGCTGCCTGAGGATATTGTGAAACGTGCTAAGTTTATCATTGTTTCATATCCTTTGAATCCTGTTTGTAAAGCGGCACCACAGTCTTTTTATGAAGAACTGATTGCATGGGCAAAGGAAAATGAAATCTGGATTATTCATGATAATGCGTATTCAGATATTATTTATGACGGCGAAATTGGACGTTCGATTCTTTCTTATGACGGAGCAAAAGAAATTGCGGTAGAATTTTATTCACTGTCAAAATCTTTTAACTATACCGGGGCAAGAGTGGGATTTCTTGCGGGAAATGAAGTTGTCGTTCAAAATTTTAAAAAGCTTCGCTCACAAATTGATTACGGAACATTCCTTCCCGTACAATATGGTGCAATTGCTGCTTTGACCGGGCCGGATAACCAGGTTATAGAACAGTGCCGGCAATATGAAAGGCGGCGCAATGCACTTTGTGACGGATTGACGCAAATCGGCTGGGAATTTAAACGAAGTGAAGGAACGATGTTTGCCTGGGCCAAAATTCCGGAAAAATATAATCAGGATGATGTTACTTTTGTGATGGAATTAATGGACAAGACTGGTGTTATTTGTACTCCCGGAAGCAGCTTTGGTTCGCTTGGGACAGGTTATGTCAGATTTGCTCTTGTTCTGTCCGTTTCCATCATAAAGGAAGCGGTAGATGCAATAAAGGAAAGCAAAATACTAATTTGAAAAAAACATTTATAATAAGCAGATAATTGAAAGAACAGAAATTACTGCTAAATTCACTGTTCTTTTTTTGTACAATTTTCATGTCCCAAATTGATTGACATGGAAGTGGTAATATTTTATACTTGAAATCGTACCACAATATATAGTGCTTGGGCGAGGTTTCAGGACACAATATAGTATGTAGATAAATAGCAAGAGAAATGTTTCACAGTAGAAACAGGTAGGATTGAATGGAGGAATTTTTATGGCAAACGAGACAGGAGCCGTATCGGATACGGTTGATTATGGTCAAGAATATAAGCCGCAGATGAATGTAAAAATGATTAAAAAGGACTGGAGCGAGGAAGAGTTCAATGTTCAAAAGGTCATTGATGCTGTTGGAAAGTCAGCATACCGTGCCCTGACAGAATTTACAGAGGATGAGAAAAGGCACATCTGTCAATATGTTGTAGATAAAGTAGATGAGCTTAAAAAAGATAGAATACCGATTCCGGTAATGCACAATATCGTAGAGAGTGCACTGGAGGAAGTTAAACCAATTGTTGCAAAAAGTTATCGGGACTACCGTAATTATAAGCAGGATTTTGTTAGGATGCTTGATGATGTATATAAAAAGAGTCAATCCATTATGTATGTTGGTGACAAAGAAAATGCCAATACAGATTCAGCATTAGTATCGACAAAGAGAAGTCTCATATTTAATCAGTTAAATAAAGAATTATATCAAAAGTTTTTTATGACGACGGAAGAAATTCAGGCATGCAGAGATGGGTATATTTATGTGCATGATATGTCGGCAAGACGTGACACGATGAACTGTTGTCTGTTTGACGTAGAAAATGTTTTATCCGGTGGGTTTGAAATGGGAAACATTTGGTATAATGAGCCAAAATCACTGGATGTTGCTTTTGACGTGATCGGTGATATTGTTCTTTCAGCAGCAAGTCAGCAGTATGGCGGTTTTACAGTACCAAGTGTCGATAAGATATTAGAACCTTATGCAATAAAATCTTATGAAAAAAACATTGAAAAGTATATTCGGTTAGGAATTGATAAAGAGAGCGCGGAAGCAGAGGCATATGCGGATGTTGTCAGAGAGTATGAACAAGGGTTCCAGGGATGGGAATATAAGTTTAATACTGTTGCCAGCAGCCGTGGAGACTATCCGTTTATTACGGTAACAGCCGGTACGGAGAGAGGAAAATTTGCAAAGCTTG
>CAYPIB010000041.1:0-22588 GCA_964410675.1 uncultured Roseburia sp. | reverse complement strand
AAATGCCGGATCTGCTGCAATTAACTCAAGAAGATTATTATCCCTTCCCTCTTCCTTCACATTTTTACCTGCTTCCATCGAGAGCTTTCGAATGCGCTCGTGCAGCACTTGGCGATTCCCGCCGGCTTTTACCGCATCCATCATAATATTTTCGGTTGCCATAAACGGCAGTTCATTCATAAGCCGCTTAGTAATAACCTTTTCATATACAACTAATCCATCTACTACATTGAAGCATAAATCTAAAATACCGTCAGCAGCAAGAAAACCTTCCGGGATTGAAAGCCTTTTATTGGCAGAATCATCCAGCGTTCTTTCAAACCACTGCGCAGCTGAAGTAAATGCCGGATTCAAGGCATCAACCATTACATATCTGGCAAGCGATGCAATTCTTTCACTCCGCATTGGGTTTCGTTTATATGCCATGGCGGAGGAACCGATTTGATTTTTTTCGAATGGCTCCTCTACTTCCTTTAAATGCTGCAGTAAACGAATATCATTGGACATTTTATGTGCGCTTGCCGCAATGCCTGCCAGTACATTTGCCACTCTCGTATCAATTTTACGTGAATACGTCTGTCCCGACACCGGATAGCAATCACGAAAGCCCATTTTCTCTGCTATCATAGGATCAATCTTATCAATTGTCTCCTGATTCCCATTAAACAGTTCTAAAAAAGATGCCTGCGTTCCGGTAGTCCCCTTTGAACCAAGCAATTTCATATTTGAAAGTACAAAATCCAGTTCTTCTAAATCAAGCGCAAACTCTTGCAGCCATAAAGCCGCCCTCTTTCCGACTGATGTCGGCTGCGCCGGCTGGAAATGAGTAAATCCCAGCGTTGGAAGCGCTTTGTACTGATCGGCAAATTCAGCAAGCTTATCCATTACATTAATAAGCTTTTTCTTAACAAGCTTTAATGCCTCTGTCATGACAATAATATCCGTATTATCACCAACATAGCAGGAGGTTGCCCCTAAATGGATAATCCCTGCCGCCTTGGGACACTGCTGTCCATAAGCATATATATGGCTCATGACATCATGGCGTACTTCTTTTTCTCTCGCCTTTGCCACATCATAATTAATATCATTCACATGAGTCTTTAGTTCTTCAATCTGCTCTATTGTAATTGTCGGTTTTCCGTCTGCTCCCTTAAGACCAAGCTCGTATTCCGTCTCCGCAAGAGCAATCCATAATTTTCTCCATGTTCGAAATTTCATATCCGGTGAAAAAATATACTGCATCTCTTTACTTGCATAACGCTCAGAAAGCGGACTTATATATGTGTCATGACTCATTTTTTATTTCTCCTTCTATTTATCAAACTCTCCGCGAATATCCTCACTAGGGGGTTCTAATGGATAATTTCCGGTAAAACAGCCCTTACAAATTTCAAGACCACCCACAATATCAGAAAGCCGTTCCACCCTCAAATAGCCGAGTGTATCTGCGCCTATGATTTCACAAACTTCCTCCATACTTCTATTATAGGCAATCAATTGGTTGCTTTTGGGTACATCAGTACCAAAATAGCATGGCCACAAAAACGGCGGTGATGATACCCGCATGTGTACTTCCTTCGCTCCGGCTTCTCTTAGCATATGCACAATTCTGTCCGAAGTAGTTCCACGCACAATAGAATCATCAATCATTACAACTCTCTTGCCGTTTACAACTTCCTTTAAAACGTTTAATTTTATTTGCACACTGCTCTCACGGTTCTTTTGTTTTGGTTTAATAAAGGTACGTCCAACATAGCCATTTTTTATAAACGCAGTTCCATATGGAATTCCCGATTCTATTGCATAGCCCATTGCGGCACAATTACCGGACTCGGGTACACCAATGACAATATCAGCACAAACGGGTGAATCCATTGCCAAAAATCTGCCCGCCTGAATACGGGATTGATATACACTGACACCATCAAAATAACTGTCCGGTCTGGCAAAATAAATATATTCAAACACACATCTGGCATGCTGTGCTTTTGGAATGCACATCGATATATCAGACTCGATTCCTTTTTCCTTACTAATGGTTACAATTTCTCCCGGCTCTACGTCACGTACAAACTGTGCCCCGATTGTATCAAGAGCACATGTCTCGGATGCCAGTACATACGTATTGTCCCTCTTGCCGATGCAAAGCGGGCGAAAACCATATGGATCTCTTGCCCCAATGAGCTTACGCGGCGACATCACAATCAGGGAATAGGCACCCATTATTTTTTTCATGGCTCTTGCAACTGCGTGCTCAACACTGTCACAATGAATCCGCTCTCGTGCGATATGATACGCAATAATCTCTGAATCTGTTGTAGTCTGAAAAATGGCTCCGGTATATTCCAACTCTTTACGCAGTTCCAGGGTATTAATCAAATTCCCGTTATGAGCAAGTCCCAAAATACCTTTTACATAATTTAAAACAAGCGGCTGGGCATTTTCTCTCGTACTGCTTCCCGCTGTCGAATATCGTACATGACCTACCCCAATATTGCCTTTTAACTTATCAAAAGGGTCGGGATGAAATGCTTCACTTAAAAGTCCCATATCCTTGTGGCTGTTTACTTTTCCTTTCGGTCCATTTGTATCGCTAACCGCAATACCGCAGCTTTCCTGACCCCTATGCTGCAATCCAAACAAGCCATAATATACACTTTTTGCCACGTCCTTGCCATCAAAATCATACATGCCAAATACGCCGCATTCTTCTTTTAAACAATCATCGTAATTTTCGTTATATTGCACCTGTTTTCCCCCGCAAGTTTATTTTATAAGCTAAGTCTCTTGAACACTTCATTGTATGCTTCCTCAACATTGCCTAAATCCCTGCGAAAACGGTCCTTGTCTAATTTTTCATCTGTATTTACATCCCACAGCCTGCAAGTATCAGGGCTTATCTCATCTGCTAAAACAATTAGTCCTTTATAACGTCCAAATTCTATCTTAAAATCAATCAACTTAATATCGGCTTTTAAGAAATATGCTTTTAATAAATCATTTACTTTAAATGCATATTTTTTAATAATATTAATTTCTTCCCATGTAGCCAGTCCTAATGCTGCTGCAAAGGAAGAATTAATAAGCGGATCACCAAGCTCATCATTTTTGTAACTAAATTCAATCGTCGGCTCAGTAAAAAGAGTTCCCTCCGAAACACCAAGTCTTTTTGAAAAACTGCCTGCCGCCACATTGCGAATAATCACTTCCAGCTTAACAATATCGACTTTCTTTACTGCTGTTTCCCTATCACTCAGCTCTTGAATGAAATGTGTCGGCACACCTTCTTTTTCTAGTAATTGGAATACATGGTTGGTCATACGGTTATTAATAACACCCTTACCTACTATTGTACCTTTCTTAAGTCCGTTAAAAGCGGTCGCATCATCTTTGTAGTCAACGATAACTACGTCCGGGTCATCTGTACTAAATACTTTCTTTGCCTTTCCTTCATAAAGTAAATCCCGTTTTTTCATTTTAATTTTCCTGACCTTTCTTAAAGTGTATACAATAATCCAATACTTTTTTATTATAAACCAATACGGTTTTACAATTCAATCATTGATTGGATGACAGAAAAATTTCATAGGATTTACTATTTTTTTTACTATTTTTATTTTTGTTTTTTAACAAATTTACTAAATCAATTGGCAAATTTTCCAATAAATTCGCGAATTCGCTCATCTTTAGATGTAAAAATCTCTTCCGGAGTGCCACATTGACGAATATAACCACCCTCCATAAAAATAATCCGATCCGATAATTCTCTTGCAAACTGCATCTCATGTGTCACAATAATCATCGTCATCTTTTCCTGCGCCAGTTCCTTAATGACTTTTAAAACCTCTCCGGTGAGCTCCGGATCAAGAGCAGATGTTGGTTCATCAAAAAACAAAATTTTAGGTAAAAGAGCAAGGGCCCTGGCAATTGAAACTCTTTGCTGCTGACCGCCGGAAAGCTGATAAGGATAAGCCTTTTCCTTATCTGTAAGTCCTAATTGCTTCATCAGCTTTCTCGCACGCACAGTCGCTTCTTCCTTCGAAATTTTATGTGCTGTCATTGGTGCATCGATAATATTTTTAAGAACGCTATAATGCGGGAACAAATTAAAATTTTGAAATACAAGGCCAAAATACTTTTGAATCTGCTTTAACTCTGCTTTGGAAGCATACACACTTTTTCCGTTTACATCCTTTGCCGCATATTGTGAAAGATAGATTAAATCACCGCTATCCATTTTTTCAAGCATCGTTGCACAGCGAAGTAAGGTTGATTTTCCTGAACCTGATGGTCCAATAATCGATACAACCTCACCTTCCTTTACAGCAAGAGAAATATCTTTTAATACTTCTAATTCATCATCAAACGTTTTACTCACATGATTAATTTCTAATAAATTCATGATTTCCCTCCTATCTGTAATATGAAAGCTTCTTTTCTATTTTTTCCATTCCTACGGCAACAATTAAATTAAAAATATAATAAAAAATTCCGGCTGCCACAAATGGCACCATGCTTGTATTAGCTGCTGCTATCTGCTTTGCAATCGTAAACATCTCGGTTACCGTTAATACAAACGCTAATGAAGTATCTTTTACAAGAGTAATAACCTCATTTGTTACCGGCGGAAGCACACGTTTGATTACTTGCGGAAGAATAATTTTAAAAAAGGTTGCAGCTCTTGAATAGCCAAGTACTTTTGCTGCTTCATACTGTCCTGCCGGAATCGATTCCATACCGGAACGATATATCTCAGCAAAATATGCGGCATAATTTAAAGAAAAACCCAATAAAACCGCAATCATTCTATAAGAGGATGTAATTGGAATTTTAAACAAATAAAACGGTCCAAAATAAACGACAAGCAGCTGCAGCATAAGAGGGGTACCTCTCATGATTGAAATATAGAATTTGCATATTGTACGTATCAGGCCTTTTACAGCGCCTCCTTTTGCCATCCGGCCAAAGGCAATTATCATACCTAATGGAAGTGAAAATATTAATGTTAAAACAAATATTTCCGTACTGATTAACAACCCCTTTGCAAGCTGGGAAAGCATCATCGTAATGCTCATAATTACCTCCTAAATGAAAGAAAGGGACTGTAAACACAATCCCCTTTGTTTCTCTTTTATTTCTCTAAACAGACGCTGTTTGTAAGCCCCCACTCCTCTGCAATTTTAGCAAAAGTTCCATCTTCCAACATTTCTATCAGAGTGTCTTGTACTTGATCCTTTAGTTCATCATTGCCCTTTAAAAAGCCTATACCATACTGTTCTGTTGCAAGCAGCTCTTCGAGTTTTATAAATTTTCCGCCTCTGGAATCAAGCTGGTAATCAGCAACCCCGACATCCATTGCAATTGCATCAACAGCACCACCCTCTAAGTCCATAAATGCAGTATTATAATCATCAAACTGTACTAAAGACTTAAAGCTTGCTGCAAGAGTAAGATTCTTTTGATTATCTTCCTGCTCCGTAAGTGCTGCCAGTGCTGAAGAGTCGGACTGAACTCCGACATTTTTATCTTTTAAATCTTCAAAAGAACCAATATTGCTATCTGCTGCCACAACAAATACCTGTGAGTTGTCTACATATGGTTTCGTCCATGTATAGTCATCTTCACGGCCATTCATTGTAAAACCATTCCAAATACAGTCAATAGAGCCGGATGTCAGTTCCATATCTTTGGCCGGCCAGGAAATAGGCTGCTTCACAAGCTCCCATCCTCTTCTGTTACAGACTTCTTCTGCTAGTGATAAGTCAAAGCCCACATACTCACCGTTTTCATCCATAAAGCCATAAGGTGCAAACTCGGCATCAAAACCAACCGTAAATTTTGTTCTGCCACTCGTTGTTTCTTCCTCATTCTCAACTACGTTACCATCTCTATCAATCTGCTCCAGTTCTACACCTTCTTCTGCAGATGTGTCGGTAATATCTTCTTCCTTTTCTCCGCAGCCCGTAATGAGTGTCAGCATCATAACGGCCGCCGCTGTAAGTGTCAATAATTTTTTTAACTTCATTTTTTCCTCCTCTATCCCTTTACCTTGATTACGCACTGCCTTACGAAAGCGCAAAACGCAAAAAAGTACTCTAAACTACTCTGCCATAATATCATCACATCTCTTGGACTGTCAATTTACTTTTTCAATTTATCCTCATAAAGTGACACTTTTCCAAGAATTTCCTCTGCAAAAGTTGGATATTTTGTGACAAGCTCTTTAATTTCAATTCCGGCATTTTCACCAAGCTTTTTATTGTATTCCATTTGCTTACGCAAATTTTGTCTGCGGACAATCAGATTATGTCTGACTTCAACCATTTCTTTTGGATCCAAAATTGCCTCCGGCTGATGAATCCAAACAATGGAATCAAACAGTTTATGTCGCTTTAAAATTTTCACCAGTTGCTCCTGATGGTATTCTAAATCCGATTCAATCAATTCAATTTTTTCTCTTTCTTCTCTTTCACATTCATAGGCCTGAAACATTTTTTCAAGCTCTCTTCCGGTCTTCGTCTCATATTTTGTATATAAATATTCTATTAAGTTAGTATTATTTAGATAGCGGATTTTTACTTTGTTTTGAAGAATAATAACTCGATTGAGACTATGTGACGCCCTCTGCATCTCCTCTTGATTTTCCGAAACTCTAAAATAAATAATTGCCAGTGCAGTTGCTGCCGCTGCCATTGTCAGCACAAAACCTATCTTAGTATCCATCTTGAGTCCAAACTGCAAGATCAGCAACAAAAAAATACAGGCAAAAACAGCACAGATACTTATAATTGCCATACCACGCAAATTAGCAAGACTGATGCCTGCCTCCTGCTTTCGATACAAACAGGCTTGCTTTTCTCCTTCTAATTTTTGTAAATCTTGTCTGATGACTTCCTGATAAGCTTCTGCCTGTTTTATTTTAGTGAGCCCTTCTTCAATCTTTTCCTCCATACGTTCCATTTTTCTATAGTCACTGTCTTTCATCCGGCTCTTCTTAGCCTGATACTGTTTTTCATCCATAGAAAGTAATAGAATCCCATTTGCATGCTCAAGAAGCTGTTCTCTTTCCTCACCCTTTATTGCCTCAACTTCCTCCATATCCTGTAAATAGGCATTGACAAGTTGATACTCCCCGTTTAAAGACTCCATTTCAATCGATGCCTCTGCCATTTGCTCTAAGCAGCTCTCTACAAACTTTTCACGTTGTGATCCGTCGTTCATATCGTAATCATCCGGATCAAGTGTAATTGCATCTTCTATATTTTGTAAATTTGATTGTATCAATGACTCTTCGGTATTTTCTTTTTCTACCCGCCATTTTTTTATATGCTTTTTGAAAAATTCAAACATTATGCCATCACCTTATTTATATATTCATCTTTCCACTTTTCTAACAGCAAATCCAGTTCTTTATAATATTCCGTTCTATTTTCCGTACGCAGCCTGCAAAGTGCTTCAATTTCTTTACTTTCCGGGCTTTCTTCCCATTTTACAGTTACATCCGCCATTTTTTCTTCCAATAAAACAGCATCTTTATAATATTCCTCTGTATCTGTAGTTAACTTTATATAATCCTTTTTAGATAAATGTAATCTGGTACAGCATAAAAAAGCCTCCAACTCATCCTTTTCATTGGTAAGTTCATATGCCTGTCTAAACCATACGGCCGCCGCCTTATAGTAGAATAATCTCGCATACGCACTTCCTATATTATGGAGGACACTGCCATAAAATTCTGTGTCCATACTTTCCTTCGTATATAAAAGCTTCCGGTATTCTTCAATTGCAAGAACGTAATGCTCTTTGGAAAATAAATAATCTGCTAATTTCTTTTGTCTCTTTTCAATGCTTAAAAACTCATTATCCTTTAAGATTTTTTCTATTTGTTCACTCTGTTTTTTTGTTAAATAACCGGTACTATTAAAAAGCAATGCTGCAAAATTATATAACGAACCGTCAAAATGCATCTGCTTTCTCAGTTCGAGTGCCAGTTTTGGCAGCTTCCACTCTTCTTCAATCCAATTGACTAATTTCTCTGAGATAAAATTATGATCAAGCAAATGTGCATTTGTAAATATATAATAACAAAGCTCCTCAATAAAATGAATTCCTTTTTTCATCCTATTGACATAATAGGGTTCTTCGGAATATTGGCCGGTGCACATTTTTATATTACAGGGAAGAACAGTATTGATGGCTGTTGCCTCCGGCAGCTCTCCATCATACAGTATGCCCTCCGGTAAAAAAGTTTCACCAAAGCCTTCGTCCTCCAATTCAATCCATATGCTGTTCCAGTCTTTCATATAAAGCTTTAGCCGGAGTCTCGTTGCATAACCCTTTCTAATTTTATTTTCCTCCAGACTTATTACGGCGGCCTTTTTAGACGCCCCTGTTAAATCTGTAAGAAGAATGGAAACATATGGACTTTCCTTTAACAGAAACACCCATTCACCTTTTGCTTCATGCCAATTTGTTCCACCATTTAGCAATGGAAAATATACCTCACCATTCTTCTGCTCGACCATAATTCCAACATTATACTTAAGCTTATCCTCACCTAAATAAATATGGCTATGTTCAATTTCGGTTTTTTTAACTTTAGCCCTCGCGCCGTAAGCTGCTCCCTTGCTATAAAGATTATTGCCTTCAAAGACACGGCGGCTCTTGCACAAAAACTTAAGTGATTCCTTATACCACTGTCCCAAAAATCCTTGCCCGATAAAGTAAATACTGGATAATATTTTACCATCAACATACTTTATCAAAATTTCCAAAAATCCTTCATCAAGGCTTTGATAGTAAGCATCCTCCAGCTCCTTGCTGTCAAATTCAGAAAGTCCATTGATAAGTGCATATTCTTCTTTCTCTATCAGAGCAATAATCGGTGTCGTCCGGACATTGCGTGAGAATGTATAGGACTTCAAATTCCGGTTTGTAAAATCAAATACACCAACCTGGTAATGCCAAAGCTCTTCCGGCTGATTCAATAAATAATGATATAAACTTTCCTGCCTTCCTTCAAAGAAAATCTTTTCTTCTTCTACCGGCAGTCTTTTTGCCACTGCTTCTAAAACCTCTGCCGTCTGCTTATCCAGCAGCTCTACGGTAATCATAAGAGCAGAAAGTTCGTTTCCGCTAATAAAAAATTGAAGCAGGGAAAAGCATTTTTTACAAAATAGGATAAAGAGCTCCTCTGCTTGTATTTCTATATTTTCAACGACTATTACTTCTTTTTGAATTGTTTTGCTTAACAAGTTTGTTATTAACATGGTTTCTTTCTCTGTCGCATACTGTATCGCTTCTTTTCCAAAAAACCATTGGTTTACCCCAAGTCGTTTTGCCAGGCACATTGGAATATTATATTCTTCCCCTGCCCCCGGTCGTAATGTTACAGGCTTTTCTATCCCCTCAAATAAATAACTTATTTGAATATATTCCTTAGAAATATCTAATCCTGCCACTATTTTTTTTCTTTTTTGCTCCGTCGGCTTTGCTTCCACCATGCCTTCACCACACTAATCCATCATTATTTTAAATTAAAAAACTGTCTGCCAATATAATCCTGTCTGGCAAATTCCCTGCACATCTCCTCTGCACTGTCATATTCCTGCAAGGTGTTGCTCATAACAATATCATTAAGCAGGGAAAACCTGCTGTCCTTATCCATACTTACCGCATCGTTTTTTTCAATTGTACCACTCTGCGTTAATGTATCTCTTCCGTTTCGATTCTCGGTTATGTAATATTGCAATCGCTCACCAAAAAACAGGATAAATTTCTTATAGAAAACAGTAGAATAGCTTTCTGTCATTTCCTCTTTGCTATAGTGTCCCGATATTTTTTCATGACTTTCAATTACATAGTGTATTGTCACTCTTTTACCGCCTTCACTTCTATATTCTACATACGTATCATCACTATATAAAACCAGTTCCGGCACATACTCAATGAAGTTTAGAAAAAAAGGAAAATATTTTTCTTTTCTTATCATTTCATTGATAAATATTTTAATAATATCTCTATGCTCAATGGAAAGGCTCTCCTTTTGCTTAGAGAAATATGCAAGCAATGCCAACTTGCATATATCGGCTATGTTACCCTCCCTTTTATAAAAGTCAAGTATATTGATAAACAGCTGCTTCTCTGCCAGGTCCTGTTTCACAAAATAACCATATGAGGCATCGGCAAGGTAACACGCTGCCAAGTTTACATCAGCATCCTTATTATAGTAGCTGGCAAATATTTCTCCGCCTCCTGAGAGATAGGCACCGCTATAAAGACAGCCAGATAGAATTTGTCCGGCAATGATACTCCGATTTATTCCGGCCTCACCGGCTTTTTTCCAAATATCACGCAGCTGCCTCATGCTGCCTCTTGAATAATTCACTAGATAGGCAAGGATTTCCTCGGTACACCTTCCAAGGCGAAAAACATATTCAGCCAAAGCAGTTACTTTATAATGATTCTTTCCTTTTAGTAAATCTATTTCATGCATACATATTCTTGACAGGACTTTTGGCGGAACTCCTTCAAAGCCATACTTAGTAATTGTTTCATAGGCCTTCTCATTATTTCCTCTTGTTGTCAAATAAATGATATATTCCGCTCTTTCTTTCTTACGTAATTTTTCTACCTGTACAAGTGACAATGCATAATCTGCTTCTTCAATATAATCTTTATCATAAAAAAACGGAATAAGTTTTTCCAGTAATAAATGCTTATACGAGTCTGAAACTTCACTGCTTTCGATGATATAACGGTAGCCATAAATATCTTCTTTTTCAATTGCTGTTTGTGAGCGGTATTCTGTTGCCAAATATAAATAGAATCCCAAGCTGTTCCTCACTTTAGCTTCCAGCAGGGGAATAAATGCTTCCGGCAGCAAAAGCTGCTTCATGCTATATTCAATACCGGTAATATAACGACTGCCCTTTTTATCCTCAATCAAAATACAGCTATCCTGTGCATACACCGGAACATAAGCCTTTCCATCTACAAATGGATAAATCTTTTCTTCCTTAAGTCTGTTATCCACAACTACTACATGCTGCATCTTAGGATTACTTGTCTCAATCAACCGTATAAAGAGTATTTTACAAAAATCTTCTGCCAGCTCCTGCGTCAATAAGTAGTCTGACAGCATGGTCCGATATAAATATGCCAGGTTATAATTGCTGCGTCCGCTTTTAATCTGCTTTTTTATAAAAGCTATGATTTGCGGTTCATACACCATATATAAATCAGGAATGCGCTCTTTATCTGCTGCCACACAATGATAAAGATAAGCGGTAATTTGGTAATCCATTTTACATTCATATGAAAAATATAAAAGCAGCGTTTTGGGAAGCCTTTTAATTTTAGCCCGATTCATACTCATTAAGTAATACTCATATAATTTCGTAATACGTAGTTCCTTTTCTACTGCCAGATGATACCATTTAAAATATTTCGTCTCAATTTTTTCACCCTTCATTAGAAGAATGCAGATTGCATTGATAATCTCTTTCTCTTCATAAAGCTCATAGCAATTACAAAGTGCATTATAAAGGACGAAAGAAAAAGTTTTTTCACGCATGGAAAGCATCATTACCTGTAAAGCGATATCCTTTGTGTAAAGCTGATATTTCGATAAAAAAACTAAAAGCTGCTTTTCATATTCTCCAAGCTTATTTAAATAAGCTGGATTTTTATTAAGAATTCTGTATGCTTCAATATAAAGCACCGGGCTGTTTGCCCCATGATAAAACATTTCTTCCAAAAATAAATATCGCTTCGTTCGATCCTCTAACTCACTTTCCAAATATAAAAGCATCCAGCTGATTCGAATATTGTTCGGAAGTCTTCTGTTAAGTTCCTTAATTTTTGTTGTTGCCTGTCTTGTAAATTCCTCATTTCTTTCAAACAATGACTGTATGTATAAATTGTAGGCATATTCTTCATCACTACAGCCATTTTCCTCTATCATATCATTGACACGGCCAAGTATCCATTTTGCTTCATTAAAACGCTCTCTCACAATGAGGAGCTGTGCCTGGAAAAGTCTGCCTAACATATGTCTGTTGTTAAGGCCAAGTATTTTATCTACCAGTTCTTCGGATCGTTCCATCCATTCTTGTTTTGTAATTCTTGACATGGAAAACTCTAAATAAGCTTTTGTAATTTTTAAGGCGTACTGCTTGTTGACCCAGTCAGACGAGTGATCTTTCATCATCGGAACGGTATTATTTATGACAATCTTATATTTCATTTCCACATAGCTGTTGTGAATCCGAACTGTCCCCACATTATAACCATGAAAGAGCTTTTCTGTATCTAAACAATAAAATACCTGACAGGAATTTCCCAAAAAATCCTCTTCAAGCAGACAGTCCTTCTCTATCTTAATAAAATCTGCATCTGTTTCTACCCAAAGCTTTGTATAGCCCCAGCCATTTCGTTCAATATAAAAACCCTCCTGCTGGCCATTATGAACTTGCTCAAATTCTGTCTCGTCTTGCAAAAGTGAATATTGCATTGCCTGCTTTTTATGTATATATATTAAAAACTCTTCAACGTTTTGCTCATTCCCATGTGGTTTTAAAAGGCCTAAATAGCCATTGAGATACTGCCTGTCATTGCCAGTAAAGATTTTCTCGAACTCCTTATGATAAAAGCAATTAACTGCTTCATGCCAATTTGTCTTTGCTAAATTGGCAAAATGAAACAGATTCTTCATCGGTCCCATTGATGTTTCTAAGAAGTCTCCGCTAATTGCAATATAGAAAGGAATATAAAATTGCCCGATATTTGAAAGAATACAAATTTCCCCTTGTAAGCTGTCCCCCTCTTCCATTCCGGCAGCATCAAATTGATAATGGATTTGACATGCCTTACCTACAATCTCACCCTCTATACATTCCAGCCGATAGTGAGAGGATGAAACAAATCCTTTGAATTCTTCATCTGCCTCTGCAAGAACTTCAATACACCCCTGCGTCTTTTCATTACGCTTTAATGTAATTAACAATTTTGACTCCGAAAACTCTACCTGACCAGTATTATGTTCATAATTTTCTTCTAAAATTCGCTTAAATATTTGCTCCAAGCCATTCACCTGCCTCTGCGAACATCTATCTGTCTTGATTTTTCTGTAAAACTCGCTATAATTAAAAAATAATAGTATATCTTTTCAAAATAATAACATCAGTATAGCATTTTTTTAATCAATTCTCAACCAAATTAGTATGTCAGGAGCAAGACAATATGTTAGAACATAAAGACCATTTTCATGGCAGTGATTTAGAAAAAATAGAACAGATTTACAACATCAGAAAGGACCAATTAGTTAGTTTTAGCGCAAATGTAAATCCCCTTGGGCTTTCTCCTTTGTTAAAACAAACTCTGAGTGACAACTTAGATGTCATTACTTCCTATCCCGATCGGAATTATACCCGCCTTAGAAAAACAATTGCCGAGTATGTTAACTGCAATCCGGATTATATTGTTGTCGGTAACGGTGCTACCGAGTTAATCTCTCTCTTTTTATCCGCGAGGCAGCCCCAAAAGGCCCTTATTACCGGACCGACTTATTCTGAATATGAACGCGAAATCTCTTTACTTGGCGGAAAGGTTCATTATTATTTTACTACAGAAGAAAATGATTTCCAATTAGATATTGCTAACTTTATTGATACCATTGAAAAGGGCGGCTATGATTTAGTAATTTTATGCAATCCAAACAATCCAACCTCAACAACACTGAGCAGATCTGAAATAAAAACACTGCTTACCGTACTAAAAGCGCGTGACAGCTTTTGTATGATTGATGAAACCTATGTGGAATTTATTGAAAATGAAAATAAGGTATCCGCTGTTTCTTTAAGCCAGGCTTATGATAATCTTATTGTTTTGCGTGGTATCTCTAAATTTTTCGCTTCACCCGGACTTAGACTTGGTTACGCAGTTACGTCAAGTGAATATTTACTAACAGAGATTAAGGAGCATAAAAATCCTTGGACAATTAATTCCCTTGCTGAAATTGCCGGCTCCATTCTTTTTCAGGATAAAGAATTTATTGTCACTGCTAAAAAATATATAGCAGCAGAAAGAGAATATGTTTGCAGCGAGATTAAAAAAATACAGGGGCTGAAGCTTTATCAAACGACCTGTAATTTTGTTTTAATTAAGATTACAAAGGAAGGGAAAAATGCAGATGAATTATTTGAATACTGTATTCGCAACAAGATGATGATTCGTAACTGCTCCTCTTTCCCGACTCTCAGTAATGAATTTTTTAGGATTTGCTTTATGCGTCATGAAGATAATATTGCTTTACTCAAAGCCATTTCTGAATATATGGCCTAGTTCTTTTTGTAAGGACTTAAATTTTGTTGTAATATTTTAAACTTCTTTAGTAAGTCACCATTGTATTTATGAATGGACGCCATATCACCAAGGCGTCCGAATTTTTCTAATTTATCGGCCAGCGCACCCAGCTCAAATGCCCCAATCATATTTGAAATTCCTTTTAATCCATGAACTTCTATCGTATAAGAATGTAATTTTTCCTCAACTTCAAACTGAAGCAATTTATCATATTTTTCAGGAATCAGCGCATAGTATTCTGCCAGAGTATCCAAATAAAGCTCTCTGTCACCAAGCATTTCAATTGCCTTTTGGCTGTCAATTCCTTCAATCAAAAGCTCACGGTCATCCCATTCTTCATATCCATCCTCCTGTATTTCAAATAACCTCAGTTCTTGAATTAAACTAATCTTTTCTTCCGGAAGCCACTTTTTAAGCTTTGTTTCTATATCTGCTACTTCTATCGGCTTTGCCATAAAATCATTCATTCCGGCTTCTAAAAACGTGTCAATCACACCATTCATTACATTTGCAGTAAATGCAATAATAGGAATCTGTTCAAAGTATTCACCGCCTTTTTCCCGAATATGATGTGTAACTTCTATACCATCCATTTCAGGCATCATATGATCCATAAATATCATGTCATAGTAGTTAGCTTCAACTAACTTGAGTGCCTCCCATCCATTCGTGCATAAATCAACAATAACTTGAAATGGAGCGAGCAATCCTTTTGCTACTCTTAGGTTCACAGTATTATCATCAACAACGAGAACCCTGGCACTTGGAGCAACAAACGGAACGAAAAATTCATCCTTTCGGTAGATTTTTTCGACAACATCCTCATGATTAAATGCATCAATGACATTAAGACAATACAATGGCTTTTTCAGTACTTTATACCAGCTTTCCTCCTCAGCCATATGCAGTAAATTGGTTACGAGAATACATTCAATATCACGTCTGTCTATGAGCAGGCTTTGCACTTTTTCCGTAAAGCATTCCTGCTCTATTACCACATGTGTATAATCCGCCTGTATTAGGTTAATTAATTGTTCAATTCGATTACATTCCTTATAGGTAACTGCCATCCGGCTCATCAAATTATGAAAGCTCTCTTTTACGTAAGGATTATAGAAAAAACCAATCACCTTCATTGATCTTAGATTATGGATTGCTGCCGCCGGAGCCTCCTCTACAACCTTTTGATGAATCATAAAATGAAATTCACTGCCTTTTTCATAAACACTCTCTACCATTAGCTCTCCGCCCATCAGCTGAATGAGCTGCCGGGAAATCGCTAAGCCTAAGCCGCTGCCTTCCATATGCCGGTTGCGCTTTGTGTCCACCTGCTGGAATGAATCAAATAGCTTTTCAATGTCTTCCTTGCGGATTCCAATCCCGGTATCTTCTACCGCAACATACAAGTCAACTCCTTCTTGTGTGCGATAAGAATTAAGAACGAGCGTTACCGCCCCTTCTCTCGTAAACTTAATCGCATTATTGGCAAGATTTAAAATAACCTGACGGATACGAATATCATCACCGTATAGCTGGCGGGGAATGTTTGGATCAACTTCTACTATTAATTCTACATTTTTATTACCGATTCTGGCATTCATAATATTAGTAATTTCATTGATCAATTCCATCGTACTATATTCAGCTTCAATAATTTCCAGTTTACCGGATTCAATTTTAGAGAAATCCAAAATATCATTGATAATGGACAGCAGACTATTTCCGGATGCCCTGATCTGATATAAATATTCCTTTTCCTCCTTGGGGATATTTCCTCTTATTGCCATCTCTGCCATACCGATAATACCATTCATAGGAGTACGTATTTCATGTGACATATTGGCAAGAAAATTAGATTTTACTTCAACTGCTCTTGCTGCCTCATCTGTCATTTCTTCCATGAGAATACGATATTGCAGGGCATCATTAACTAAAAAAAGTAAACTCAAAGTTCCAACAGCATAAACAACTACATATGTTAAATAAAGTTCTACCGCCATCATCCCCTGAATCATAGAATAACGAAACATCGGTAGTATAATTAACACTCCTATTGTCAAGATAACATATTCTATTAACAGTTTAGGCCGTATAAACATCGCTACTAAAATGGCTGTTATACTAAAAATAAGTACCATCATGCTAATTGTACCAAGTAAATTTCCCAGGTAACAACTTGATATAATAACGGAAATGTAAAAAAAGCGGATTACCAGCTTCTCACTCTTGCTGATCCAGGCTGTGATTCGTGCTGCTAGGAATGGGACAAACCCCAATACAGCCCATACGGAAGCCCTCTGCCCAAAAGCAAAATACGCATAAGCAACATGTACAAATACACATATAAAATACTCTATAAAAGCCAGTCTTAAATTTTTTGTATAGGAATACATTTTATCCTCCGTATCACTCAATATAAAACACTATAAAATAGGAATCTATATGAATAGATTCCTATTTATTATACATGATTCATAACTAAAAGTATATTTATTTGTTGACGAGTCTCAAGTTCCCGGCTCTGCTATTCTTGTAACTCCAACAAAAATTTCAGAAATTTCATACCATGTTGGATAGTCAACATCACCTGTTGCCGGAATGCTAAAAATCTCTTGAAATTTTCGAACTGCTGCCTGTGTTGCTGGTCCGTATACACCATCCGGCGTTATTTTTGGAATCGCAGGGTAATTTTGCGAAATTCTGCTTAGCTGCTCTTGCATTTGAAATACTTTATTTCCTTCTGCACCTAATGTAAGTACATATCCCGGCCAAGAGGAAGGAACACCTGATATAATGTCCGTTGAATTAATATACATATCATTGCCAAAGTAATATCTGATAATTTCAATCGCAGAATATCCTTCATCGCCCAGATATTTTGATCCCCACTGAGACAACCCTTTACATGTTGTTCTCTGTCCATCACAATAAGAAGTAAAGATAGGCTGACGCACACTGGGCCTGGATAGATAATTATTAAAAATACTATCTACGATAAAGTTAACATCTTCAAATATATTTCTGCCATACATCCATTTTTGATCGTAAGCAGTTGATGAAGTAATTGTAAAATCATACCCTTGATTTCGATACCACTCCGTATAAACCCGATTTAAAGTAAATGATAAAATACACAAAGTATTAGCATAGATAGTTGCTTCCGGCCATGTGGGATAAATCTCAGAAGAAACCACATTTTTAATATAGTCCTTATATTTCACATAATAATTTGTTGCTGAACTATCATTCGGTAAACCATCATGTACGATAACATACTCTGGAATTACAACTCTGCTAAGTACAATTTCACCCGACTCATCCGTTTCTTTAATTTCATCTTCCGGTATCTTTGGCGGATATTCACCATAGAGTGTATGATCCGGTATGATAACTAAATCCTTTACTTCTCCGGGACTCACAATCGGATTCATTCTGACAACTTGAATCGCAACCTCATCAGCTAAAAGCTCCGTTCCGGAAACCGTTACATCCTCATAACCTTCGGCACTCACACTAATATCATATTCCGCATATGGACGAATCTCCTGCGGCTCCAGGCTTAGTTCCAGCGGTGGTACCGGCAGTTCAATCTGTTCCGTCTGCCCGCTCTCATTCGTGACAATATCCTCTTCAACCAGCCCCGGCTGCCCGGTAATTGTTATTCTTACTACAGCGTTTTCAATCGGCTCCATCCCTATCGCACTCATTACAAAAACAACGAGTTTTCCTTTATAGGGTGCCTGCTCCGCAATCTGTTCCAGACTCCCAGGCACATTGTTTACGTTATTACTTCCCGGCACATTCGTTACATTATTACTTCCCGGCACATTCGTTACATTATTGCTTCCCGGCACATTCGTTACATTATTGCTTCCCGGCACATTATTACCTTCTGGTACATTGTTTGTATTATTACCCTCCGGCACATTCGTTACATTATTTATATTATCCGGCATAAAAAAGCCTCTGCATTTTTGTTTTATTATATGCAGAGGCTTAAACCTATGTTACTTTCTTTAGTCCAGATTCAGTTTGTTTTTCATTATATAATGGCATACTGCATAAAGTCCACTAAATGCTGCATACAGCAAAATTGTACATAGAAGAACAATTGCAAATATTACGCTGTCTTTTACTTCTCCGATGTTCAGCCTATCTAAATATCCAATAAACGCAAATTGAAAAATCGAAAACACTGTCTGCAATATAGTTTTCATACCGATATAAATACCGATGGATGCTAATATTTTATGCTTGCCCGAAAATTGTCCTAAGCTGATTGCTGTATAGCCAAAGAATATATTAAAAAGGACAACTCCTAAAATTATGAATAGAACTAAAATAAATACACCAACTGTCCATCCATTCAGTTCATGCCATGGAAAATTCTCCCAAAAAGAACTAAATACCTCGCCCCAAAGGCTCCATATACTACTATACTCAGAATCAATACTAGTGACAAAGCTTCCTAATAATATGAAGCCTGCAAATATAACAACGCCGCCTGCAATAAACTGCCAAAGCAACATAACGAGAGCTTTTGATCCGATCAATTCACTTGTCTTTACCGGAAGTGTATGCATTAGATAGCCTTCATCCGTATACAAATTCTTATAGAATCGAAAGAGAAAGTATATTTCGGTTGCAAGAATAAATCCCATAATTGTAAACCAAAAAAGTAAAAAATAAGATACGATAAATCCTGCCCATGGATTATTATTTTGCATTAATTTCGAAACATTTTTTCCTGAAAAAAGTATGCCCCCTACCACTGTAAGTACTAATACAACTGCACAAAAAATTGATTCTAACTTCCAGCTGCTTTTCCATTCTTGTATAAACAACTTCTTTAACATGAGAATACCTCCCTAAAATATTGATCAACACTCTTTCCTTGCTTTTCCCTGATTTCTTCTGCGGTAGTCTGAAGTGTAATCTGGCCATTTCTAATAAATACGACCTCATCCAAAATATTTTCTATGTCAGAAATTAAATGGGTGCTTATAAGAAGTGTTGCTTCCGGATTATAATTGACCATAATTGTTTTTAAAATGTAATCTCTTGCCGCAGGATCCACACCTGCAATCGGCTCATCTAAAATATAGAGCTGTGCATTTCTGCTCATTACCAATATTAATTGTACCTTTTCCTTTGTACCCTTTGATAATGTCTTTAATCTTGCTGTTGGATCTATTTGAAGGGCATTCAGCATAGCATATGCTCTGTCCTTTTGAAAATCCTCGTAAAAGCTGCTAAAAAACTCTACAATATCTAGAACAGTGTTTTGTGCCTCTAAATAGGTTCTCTCTGGTAAATACGAAACTACTGCTTTTGTCTCGGGACAAGGTGTTAATCCATTGACATATACTTCACCTGCTGTCGGTCTTAATAATCCGTTAATCATCTTTATCAGCGTAGTTTTGCCACTGCCATTGGGCCCAAGCAGTCCAATGATATGCCCTTTTCCTAATGTTAAATCCAAATTTAAGATAGCCGGTTTTCCATTACTGTAACACTTTGTTACATTTTTACATTCCACTAATGCGCTCATAACTTTCCTCCTTGTTAATTAATAGATTGTAAAAGAGAAATTATTTCTTCTTTTTCAAATCCTAACTCCCTCATTTTATCTAAAAACAATTCAATCTGCTCTTTTGCTAATTGTTTTTTAATATCATCAATCATTTTTCCATCCTCCGTTACGATTCTTCCGCTCGTGCGTTGTGTAATAATCAAACTACTTCTTTCTAGTTCACTGAACGCTTTTTGCATCGTATTCGGATTTACACCTGCAACTGCCGCTAATTCCCTCACACTCGGAAGTCTGTTACCTGGTTTATACATTCCGGAAACAATCTGTAATTGAATTCGCTCGACAATTTGTGTATAAATTGGTCTGTCATTATCTAATTCCCATGCCATCTTAGCTTCTCCTCTCTTACTAAAATCATTTTAAATTCATGTGGATACCTCATTATATTATTCCACATTTCTCTCAAATAATGTATTACTGTATTGGCTATCTAGTACAATAATACACCATTTGCAAAATATGTCAATAGATTTTTTTAATTTTAATAAAAAAGTTTTCACTAAGATATTCATACAACAAAAAAAGGGAAGCTGCGTTTATATTTTCAAACCAGCTTCCCTTATTATTTATTCTATTACTTTAATCCATCCTTTTGGCGCTTCTAACTGTCCCATCTGGATACCTGTTAATGTATCATATAATTTCTTCGTTACAGGTCCCATTTCATTCATGCCGCTTGCAAAACAGATTTCCCTGCCATGGTCAACAACTTTGCCAACCGGTGAAATAACAGCGGCTGTTCCGCAAAGTCCACACTCGGCAAAATCTGAAATTTCATCTAGATAAACTTCTCTTTCTTCAACTTCCAAACCTAGATAATCTTTGGCAACCGTCATTAAGGAACGACGGGTAATAGACGGAAGAATTGTGCTTGATTTTGGTGTTATTACTTTTCCATCTTTTGATACAAACAGGAAATTGGCACCTCCTGTTTCTTCTACTTTTGTTCTGGTTAAAGCATCTAAATACATATTTTCATCATATCCCTGCCTCTGAGCATCTACAATCGCATGCAGGCTCATCGCATAGTTCAGTCCGGCTTTAATGTGTCCGGTTCCATGAGGTGCAGCCCGGTCAAAATCGCAGACTCTTAATGTAAGCGGCTTAATTCCTCCCTTAAAATAAGGTCCTACCGGTGTCGTAAATATGCGGAACTGATATTCTTCTGCGGGTTTTACACCAATAACTGAATTGCTTCCAAACATATACGGTCGTAAATATAAAGTTGCCCCAAATCCATAAGGAGGTACATATGCTGTATTTGCCTTAACAGTTTGTACTACTGCATCTACAAATCGATCCTCCGGAAATTCCGGCATTTCTAATCTCTTCGCGGTGTCAGCCATGCGGCGTGCATTTAAGTCCGGTCTGAAGACAACAATCTGGCCCTTTTGTGTGGTATATGCCTTTAACCCCTCAAAACAGGTCTGTGCATATTGTAATACGCCCGCGCTTTCGTTTATGACGACATTGGAATCAGAAGTAAGGCAGCCTGTGTCCCAAGCTCCATCTTTGAAATTCGATACATAACGTTTGTCAGTAATCTGGTAGGCAAAGCCTAGATTTGCCCAATCAATACTTTTCTTTTCCATTTTGCGGATTCTCCAATCTGTTGTTAGACTAACTTATTATTTTTCTAAGTCCGCATATATTATACCACTACTTTTCATACTTTTCCATACCCTGAAAAAAATCTACATAATTCTTTCATATCGGTTAAAAGTGTACTCCAAATCAAAATAAGTCTGTTCTTCACTTTCTTCAACTAATTTCCACTCTCCGTTTTCTTCCAGATTCGGAAAATAAGTATCTGCTTCATAGACATGGTTTACTTTTGTCACATGTGCTACTTTGCACTTTGGCAGAAACTGTTCATAAATACTGCCAC
The DNA here is from genome assembly GCA_964410675.1 of uncultured Roseburia sp. Classification (GTDB taxonomy): domain Bacteria; phylum Bacillota; class Clostridia; order Lachnospirales; family Lachnospiraceae; genus RGIG3040. Next base: position 740 of record CAYPIB010000041.1, on the reverse strand, counting down.
CGCCAATAATATAAATATCATCCTCATCATATTTAGAAAGTTCATTTTCCAATTGTTCAAAAGAATGAACAACAACAGCTCCATTCACTTTATATGCCTTGTTTGTTGTAATAACAATATTCGTACGACCAGCAAGCGGCTGTCCCTGCGGAAAACTTTCAAGCGTCTTTCTTCCCATAACAATAACCTTACCTATTGTATGTTCCCGAAAATACTTCATATCACTCGGTATCCGTACAAGAAGAGAATTTTTAAGACCAATCCCCCAATTTTTGTCTGCATTCACTATTACATGCATGTATTTTCCTCACTTTCTTTGCTGCTAATTTAAATTGCAACGGGAATATTTTTAATCTGTTCCCCAGTCATATAATTCTCCAGTTTAACATCATCTCTTGTAAACTTATAAAAATCCTTTACTTCCGGATTTAACCAAAATACCGGTGCCTCATAAGTCGGTCTTCTAATAAGTGCTTTTATAATCGGAACATGTCTGTCATAAATATGTGCATCTGCAATTACATGAATAAATTCTCCGACATTCATATCACATACTTGTGCCAGCATATGAATGAGTACTGCATACTGCACAACATTCCAGTTATTTGCTGTTAAGATATCTTGCGAACGCTGGTTTAAAATAGCATTTAAAGTCATGCGTTCCTCTCCCTTTTTTTGGGTTACATTAAATGTCATACTATATGCACAAGGATACAAATTCATTTCGCTTAAATCCTGGT
>CAYPIB010000040.1:21905-22879 GCA_964410675.1 uncultured Roseburia sp. | reverse complement strand
TTGTCGGTGATACGATGGGTAAACATCACCCTCATGGTGACAGTTCCATTTATGGAGCTTTAGTAAATATGGCACAGCCCTGGTCTACCAGATATCCGTTAGTAGATGGTCATGGAAATTTTGGTTCTGTCGATGGCGACGGTGCCGCTGCGATGCGTTATACCGAAGCACGTCTTTCTAAAATTTCAATGGAGCTTTTAGCCGATATTAATAAAGATACGGTAGATTTTAGACCAAACTTTGATGAAACAGAAAGAGAGCCTGCTGTCCTTCCAAGCCGTTATCCCAATCTTTTAGTGAATGGCACAACCGGTATTGCCGTTGGTATGGCTACTAATATACCACCACATAATTTAAAAGAAGTGATTAGTGCAGTTGCTAAAATAATTGATAATCAAATTTTAGAAGACCGGGATACCGATATTGAAGAAATTTTATCAATCATAAAAGCTCCTGATTTTCCTACCGGAGGTATTATTCTTGGTACAAGAGGAAGTGAAGAAGCATATCGTACCGGACGTGGTAAAGTAAGGGTACGTGCCGTAACCGATATTGAAGTACTTCCAAATGGAAAAAGCTCGATTATTGTTACTGAATTACCGTATATGGTAAATAAAGCAAATTTGATTTTAAAAATAGCTGAATTAGTCAAATTAAAGAAAATAGATGGTATTACAGACTTACGAGATGAGTCTAACCGGGATGGTATGCGGATTGTGGTTGAACTTCGCAGAGATGCCAATGCCAATGTTATTATGAATCAGCTTTATAAACATACACAAATGCAAGATACATTTGGTATTATTATGCTGGCACTCGTAAATAATGAGCCAAAGGTTATGAATGTTCTTGAGATGTTAAATCATTATTTAGCACATCAGGAAGATGTTGTAACAAGACGGACAAAATATGATTTGAATAAAGCGGAAGAAAGAGATCATATTGTTCAGGGCTTATTGATTGCTCTTGATCAT
>CAYPIB010000040.1:0-21895 GCA_964410675.1 uncultured Roseburia sp. | reverse complement strand
GAAGTAATAAAAATTATCAGAGGCAGTCAAAATACTCCAATTGCAAAAGAACGTTTAATTGAGCGTTTTGGATTAACTGAAATTCAGGCTCAGGCAATTGTTGATATGCGTCTTCGTGCTCTTACCGGATTAGAAAGAGATAAAATCGAAAATGAGCATAAAGAATTGCTTGAAAAAATTGCCGAGTTAAAAGCAATCCTTGCAGATAGAAAACTTCTTTTAACAATTATTAAAGAAGAAATGATGGTTATTAATGATAAATATACTGATGAAAGAAGAAGTCAAATTGGATTTGATGAATTCGATATTTCGATGGAAGATTTAATTCCGGTAGATAATACCGTACTGGCAATGACAAGTCTTGGCTATATTAAGCGAATGACCGTCGATAACTTTAAATCACAAAATCGCGGCGGCAGAGGAATTAAAGGGATGCAGACAATCGAAGAGGATTATATCGAAGATCTTCTAATGACTACTACGCATCATTATATTATGTTCTTTACCAATTTCGGCCGTGTATATCGGTTAAAGGCTTATGAAATACCGGAAGCAGGAAGAACCGCAAGAGGTACTGCAATTATAAATCTTCTGCAATTGAATCCCGGTGAAAAGATTTCAGCTATTATACCGGTTAAGGATTATGAAGATAGTAAAAATCTCTTTATGGTGACAAAGAAAGGTATTGTTAAGAAAACTTCTATAATGGAATATAGCAATGTTCGTAAAAACGGACTTGCGGCAATTAATTTACGTGAAGACGATGAGTTAATAGAAGTAAAAATAACTGATTTAAATACCGAAATTTTCTTAGTGACAAGACATGGAATGTGTATCCGGTTTAAGGAAACAGATGTAAGAGCTACCGGAAGAACATCAATGGGTGTCATTGGAATGAATTTATCCGATCGGGATGAAATTGTTGGAATGCAGTTAGATCATCAAGGAGATTCCTTACTTATCGTTTCTGAAAAGGGTATGGGAAAACGAACGTATTTAGAAGAGTTTACAGTTCAAAAGCGTGGCGGTAAAGGTGTAAAATGCTATAAAATAACCGATAAAACAGGTTATGTCGTTGGCTTAAAGGCAGTAAATGATGATCATGAAATTATGATGATTACAACAGAGGGTATTATTATCCAGCTTCGAATGGAAGATATCTCAACACTTGGCCGAATTACTTCAGGTGTTAAGATGATTAATTTAGATACCGATGTGAGTGTAGCAAAGATTGCAAAGGTTAGAGAAAAGCTTTCTGACGGAGATAAAGAAATAGAAATTTTAGATGATTTAGATATAGTGACACAGGACAGTGAGCCTGAAGAAACTGCTGAATCTACTACGGTTAGTGATGGAATAAATAGTGAACCAGCTTTAAATTCTGAACAAGAAGAAGTTAATGAATAATAAAAAAATGACACTGGAATTTTAATTCTAGTGTTATTTTTTTATATAATAGGAAATTCTTCCTGTCGGAGGAATCACGAAAAAAAGGGGCAGTTAGGAAATATCCAGTTTTCCTCTCAATATCAAAAAAAGCAATATTAGATTATATTAAACTATTTTTAGTTAAAAACTGTTATTTTCCCTAAAAATCTGATATTATTGATAATATAAAATTGGTACAATTGTACTGCTCCTTACCGGCTACGGCCGTTCACGGAAATTCTGCTCGGCAGATATCCCAACGAACCAAAGACGACGGCAGGAGCGTGTATTGGGATAATGGAGCCAGCTTGTCATTCAAGCAAATGCTCACCATGATGCAGGCAGAACGGAAATTGGATTAGAAAAAGGAGGAATATATCATGGGTAAACGATATCAAGTAATACTGCTGATATTATTAGTAATAGGTGGAATATTTGGTTATGGCCAAACAGTACAAGCGGAGGACACAATTGCGTGGCCGGTTGAGATTAATGCGGCAAACTTTCCTGATGATGAGTTCCGAGACTATTTACTAGGAGAGGATTTTGGAGCAGATGATAAATTAACAGAGGCAGAGATACAGGAGATTAAAGAGATAGATGTATCTGGCATGAGTTATATTACTTCATTAAAAGGGATTGAATTTTTTCAAAATCTTGAAACCTTGTTCTGTGTGATGACAAGAATAACTGAATTAGATATAAGCAAGAATCTTAATTTGCAAAGCTTGATTTGCAATGAGACGGAAATAAGTGAATTAGATGTAAGAAATAATACTAATTTGAATAATTTGGACTGTGTGATGACAAGAATAACTAAATTAGATGTAAGCAAGAATCCTAATTTGCAATATTTATACTGTACGAGCACAAAAATAAGTGAATTAGATGTAAGAAATAATCCTAATTTGAATAATTTGGACTGTGCGAACACAAAAATAAGTGAACTAGATGTAAGAAATAATCCTAATTTGCAATATTTATACTGTACGAACACAAAAATAAGTGAACTGGATGTAAGTAAGAATCCTAATTTGCAAAGGTTGATTTGCACTAACACGGAAATAAGTGAATTAGATGTTAGAAATAATACTAATTTGGATCATTTGAACTGTGTGAACACAAAAATAAGTGAACTAGATGTTAGAAATAATACTAATTTGGATCATTTGAACTGTGCGAACACAAAAATAAGTGAACTGGATGTAAGTAAGAATCCTAATTTGCAAACATTGTACTGCAATAACACGAAAATAAGTGAACTGGATGTAAGTAAGAATCCTAATTTGCAAAGGTTGATTTGCAATAACACGGAAATAAGTAAATTAGATGTAAGAAATAATCCTAATTTGAATAATTTGGACTGTGCGAACACAAAAATAAGTGAACTAGATGTAAGTAAGAATGCTAATTTGAAATATTTAAGCTGCAACAATAGAAAAATAAGTGAACTGGATGTAAGTAATAATACTAATTTGCAATATTTGTACTGCTATAACACAGAAATAAGTGAACTAGATGTGAGTAAGAATACTAATTTGAAATATTTATGCTGCAATAACACGGAAATAAGTGAACTAGATGTAAGTAAGAATAAACAGTTGAAAATGTTAAATTGCCGTTCCACGAGAATAAGCAATCTTGATTTAAGTATGACGATTTTGGTTCAGGCCGGGGAGGATAAGACCTCGGACTTTTCCAATTGTAAAACCCCAGTACTACTTTCAAGTAAAAATATGATAGACTTGTCTCAACTACCTGGTTTTAATACAAGTAAGATAGTTGATGGTACTATTGAAAATGCAATGCTGTCAGGCGACAAATTAAAAGTAGATGAACCATCAAAAGTTGTAAGCTATTCTTATGATTGTGGTAAAAATATAAAAGAAACATTTACTCTTGAGATTTCATCCTATGAAATAAGCTATGATGCTAATGGCGGATTGGGTAAAATGGAAAGTGACAAAGTGCCAATTGATAGAACAGCAGTTACTTTACCTGAAAATGGCTTTACAGCCCCGACCGGCAAGAAGTTTAAAGAATGGGCAGTCGGCAGTACCGGCGGAGCGAAGGTAAAACCAGGAGAACCTTACACCTTTACCGGAGCAACAACAGTCTATGCCGTATGGGAGACAATCCCTGAAACCGTACAGGATGTAAAGAAAGCAACCTTTAAAGAGTTACAATTAAAAGCCAAAGCAAGTAAAACAAGTAATAAGCTCTCCTGGAAAAAAGTAAAGGGCGCCGACGGCTACATTGTTTATGGAGCGAAACGAGGCAAAAAGCTGACCGAAATAAAAGCGTCAACCAAGGGAGTCAGTTACACTCACAAAAAACTTTCTAAGAAAACGTTCTACCAATATCAGGTAAAAGCATACTGTCTTGTAAATGGAGAGAAGAAAGTTATTTCTGTTTCCAAAAACATATATTCCGTAACAACCGGCGGTAGATATGATAACGCAAAGAGGCTGACAGTCAAAGCCTCTAAGCTGACCTTAATAAAGGGAAAAACTAAAACCATCCAAGCAAAGATAACAACAACAAAAGGAAAGAAGCTAAAAAACTATACGAAAGCATTCCGATATGAAACATCAAACTCCAAAGTAGCCACTGTATCTGCCAAAGGCAAAATAAAGGCTAGGAGAAAGGGAAAATGCACGATATATGTGTATACTCAAAATGGACTTAGTAAATCAATCAGAGTAACAGTAAAGTAAAACAATATCATCAATAATAAGCGGCATAGTTAACAGAAACTATGCCGTCTTATTTTGTCCTTTTTTATTAAAATAAGACAATTATAAATTAAATGAGAGTAATTCTCAAAAAAATTAAAAAAGTTGTTGACAATTATTCTCAATTGGCATATATTAAAGTTAGAAGTTGTAAATGATAGTCATTATCAATTAAGTGTTTTTTATAGGAGAGGACAGGTGAGATTATTATGCCGTTAACGATGGCCAGAAAAGGCGAAATAAATCTTATTAAAAAAATTGGTGGAAAAGAAGATACAAAGAGGTTCTTAGAAAGCTTAGGGTTTGTAACCGGCGGGGTTGTAACAGTAATTTCAGAAATAGGAGGAAATATGATTGTTAATATAAAAGAATCCCGCGTTGCTATTAATAGAGATATGGCAAAGAAAATTATGATTTGAAAGGAAAATAAATGAAAACATTAAAAGAAATCAAATGCGGTAATCGTGTAAAGGTTTCCAAGATAAATGGAGCCGGTGCGGTTAAGCGAAGAATTATGGATATGGGAATTACAAAGGGAACCGAAATCTTTGTTAAAAAAGTAGCACCGCTTGGAGATCCGATCGAAGTAACTGTCAGGGGTTATGAATTGTCTCTTAGAAAAGAAGATGCAAATATCATTGAAGTAGTAGAATAAGAAACAAATCACTTAATTAGTGAAGAAGCGAGGATAAAATGTCAATAACAATTGCACTTGCAGGTAACCCTAACTCCGGAAAAACAACATTATTCAATGCGCTTACAGGATCGAATCAATTTGTTGGAAACTGGCCGGGTGTTACCGTTGAGAAAAAAGAAGGTAAATTAAAAGGAAATAAAGAAGTTAAAATTATTGATTTACCGGGAATTTATTCTTTATCTCCTTATACTTTGGAGGAAGTAGTAGCCAGGAATTATTTATTAGATGAAAAACCGGATATTATTTTAAATATTATTGATGGAACAAATATTGAAAGAAATTTATATTTATCGACTCAGCTGATGGAGCTTGGCATTCCAGTAATTATGGCTGTCAATATGATGGATATTGTCGAAAAAAGCGGCGATATTATTAATCTTTATAAAATAAAAGAAAAATTAGGATGTGAAGTAGTTAAAATTTCTGCTTTAAAGGGAACAGGGATTAAGGAAGCAGCTCAAAAAGCAATTGAAATTGCAAGTGCTAAAAAGAAAATAGTACCTGTACATAAATTCGCCCATAATGTAGAAGCAGTGCTGCAAAGTATTGAAAATAAATTAGAAAATAAAGTATCGCCGGAGCAAAAACGTTTTTATGCAATAAAATTACTTGAAAGGGACGACAAAATTTCTGCTCAAATACAAAATGCACCGGACGTTAGTGAAGAAATTAATAAAATAGAAAAAGAAATGGATGATGATACCGAAAGTATTATTACAAATGAAAGGTATGAATATATCTCATCCATCATTAAAGAATGTTACACGAAAAAAAGTAAGGATAAATTATCGGCTTCAGATAAAATAGACCGAATTGTAACAAACCGTTTCCTGGCATTGCCTATTTTTGCCATTGTAATGTTTATTGTATATTATGTTTCTGTTACTACCGTCGGCGGCTTTGCGACAGATTGGGCAAATGACGGCGTATTTGGCGAAGGATGGAGTTTTTTTGGATTATCAGTTCCGGGAATACCGGTTTTAATTGAAAGTGGATTACAGGCGGTTGGATGTTCCGACTGGCTGCAGGGTCTTATTTTAGATGGTATTGTCGGCGGTGTCGGAGCGGTACTTGGATTTGTTCCGCAAATGTTTATTTTATTTATCTTTTTAGCATTTTTGGAAAGCTGCGGATATATGGCTAGAATTGCTTTTATTATGGATCGGATTTTTAGAAAATTTGGTCTTTCCGGTAAATCCTTTATTCCAATGCTCATTGGCAGTGGATGCAGCGTACCGGGAATTATGGCTTCCCGTACGATTGAAAGCGACAGAGACCGTAAAATGACGATAATGACGACGAGCTTTATACCATGCGGGGCGAAGCTTCCAATTATCGCCTTAATTGCCGGAGCCTTATTTAATGGGGCATGGTGGGTAGCACCAAGCGCTTATTTTGTCGGTATTGCAGCTGTTATCGTATCAGGCATTATCTTAAAGAAAACTAAAATGTTTGCAGGCGATCCCGCACCTTTTGTGATGGAGCTTCCGGCTTATCACTGGCCAACCGTCCCAAATATATTAAGAAGTATGTGGGAGCGCGGATGGTCTTTTATCAAGAAAGCAGGAACAATTATTTTGGTATCCTCTATCATAATATGGTTTACCGAGAACTTTGGTTTTACCGAAAACGGATTTGGCATGGTTGAAGACTTAAATGATGGAATCTTAGCTAATATTGGTAATTTAATCAGCTGGCTTTTTATTCCGCTTGGATTTGGCGATTGGAAATCTGCAGTAGCTGTTATTACCGGCTTAGTGGCAAAGGAAAATGTAGTTACTACGTTTGGTATTTTATATGGATTTGGCGAAGTTGCAGAAGATGGAGCAGAAATATGGGGAACTCTTTCTCAAAGTATGTCTACCATATCTTCTTACTCATTTTTAGTTTTCAACTTACTTTGCGCTCCATGCTTTGCCGCTATCGGAGCAATGAAAAGAGAAATGAACAATTCAAAGTGGCTTTGGTTTGCAATCGGATATCAAACCGGATTAGCATATGTGGCAGCACTTTGTATTTATCAGATTGGTATTTTATTTAGTGGAGCAGCAATTAGTTTCTGGACTGTCCTTGCATTTCTTTTCATCATTGGCATAATATATTTATTATTCAGACCTTATAAAAAGGAAATAGTGAATCAGTAAAGAGGTGAGAAATATGGCAGATATTATTATAATAGCAGTCATCGGTATGATTGTATTTATGATAGTAAGAAATTTTGTAAAAAAATTAAAAAACAAAGAGCTTGGCTGTGGATGCAGCAGCTGTGACGGCTGTGCCGGCAGCTGCCAAAGTTTCAAGGAAGTAAATACAAAAAAGTAAGTAATATAAATTAAAAATATGCCTAAAAGACCGGAAATTTTTGAAAGTACTATCATCAAAATATTTCCGTTCTTTGTTTTATAAGAAAGGCAGTGTGCATATATATAAAAGTAATGTGAAAATCTTATGAAATAAATGGTTTTGTATTTACTAAGACTGCTTTAAGCTTTACTATAGTAATATGAAATGATAAGGAGGAATAGGTGTGAAAGTATTAATGGTGAATGGAAGTCCTCATGAGAAGGGCACTACTTATACAGCTCTGTCGGAGGTAGCAGAAAGTCTTAATAAAGAAGGAATTGATTCGGAAATTATGTGGCTCGGTAATCGGCCGATAGCAGGCTGTATTGGTTGTGGAGCATGTTTTGCGACAAAGAAATGTTTTCGAAATGATATTGTAAATGATTTTTTAGTAAAGGCAGAAGAAGCCGATGGCTTTATATTTGGTTCACCGGTTCATTTTGCCGCTGCTTCAGGTGCACTTAGTTCGTTTATGGACCGTGTTTTTTATGGCCGTAATTTTTCACCAAAGCCGGCAGCCGCAGTCGTGAGCTGTCGCAGGGGCGGTGCTTCCGCTGCTTTTGATGAAATTAATAAATATTTTACGATTTCCAGTATGCCGATCGTATCGTCAAATTATTGGAATCAAGTACATGGAACGAATCCCGAGGAAGTAAAGCAGGATATAGAAGGAATGCAGACAATGCGTATTCTAGGAAGAAATATGGCATATTTGCTAAAATGTATCGAAGCCGGTAAAAATGCCGGAATTTTGGCACCAGAAATAGAACAAAGAACAGCAACTAATTTTATCCGATAAAAATTGAGGTATACAATATGTTATTTGGACAAAAGCAAACAGTTATAGAACGTGAGTGGGAAAGCTTAAATAGAAAAGAAAAAAAGTTTGAGACAAAACAGATTCAAAAGAATACTTCTATTATAAATCAAAAATTAGATGAAATAATTCCCCTAAAGCTGCGCAGTACGTTAGATATTGCTTTTAATAAAGCATTTGAGTTAGTATTTGAAAAAGGAACTGCCGTTATTGAAAAAACTTATAATAAAGAGCAGCGCGAATTAGATTTTCAGGTGAATGAATATGCTGCCGGATTAAAAGAAACGAAAAAGACGATAAAGGCTTTTTCAAAGCAGGCAAATAAAAGTAAAACTGTAAATATGCTGTTATCCGGAGTAGAAGGTGTAGGACTTGGAGTCCTTGGCATTGGTATCCCTGACATTCCACTTTTTATTGGTGTTCTTCTAAAAAGTATTTATGAAATTGCCCTAAGCTATGGGTTTTCTTATGAAACTGAATCAGAGCAATGTTTTATTTTAAAGTTAATTCAAGTTTCGATGGAGCATGGCGGGGAATTTAAAAAAGGAAATGAGGAACTAAATCGATTAATAGAAGATGGTGTAATTTTTCCGGATATTAGAAAAGAACAAATTAAAAAAACCTCATCAGCGATGTCCAATGAACTGTTATATATGAAATTCCTCCAAGGGATTCCAATTATTGGCATAGCCGGAGGATTGTCAGACTCAGTTTATTTAAAAAAAGTTACGGATTTTGCCCAATTAAAATATAAAAAAAGATTTTTAATGAGTCGAAATAAAATTTAAATGTGAATCAAAATAAAAGCGGATATATTATCAGATTTCTTTTAACAGAATGTCTCTTAAGTATCCGCCATATTTTTCTTTTGTCATCATTACCTTATAATTTTGACTGAGAGCCGCATTTTTACTATAAACATTATCTGGGTGTATCGTACACATAAGATAACGATAGCCAGCTATTTTTAAGTCATTTTCTGCCTGCTTCATTAAGAGAAGCTGTAAATTATGACCACGGTATTGAGGAAGAACGGCAGCAGAGTCCATATGTGCGACCAATTTTAATTGATGTGGTTTAAGACCGATATCGTGTCCCAGATTTTCATCATTCTCACCGGGAAAAGCCACAATAAAAATACCCGCAGTTTTTCCCGTTTTAATTTCAATCGCCTGATAGCATTTGCCCAAACCATTCGCTAATATCTGGCGGACATGCTCCCCGTTATCGGCTGCAAACCAATCATTATCTGGCATTTGATTTAATACCGTTTGGATAATCTTTGTAATGATTTCTATATCTTGTTCTGTTGCAATTTCTATTTTAAAATGTTCCATATTTTCTATTATAAATGCAAGTAATCATTTTGTCTCTTATATTTTTAACAAATTTATTTTAATGTGTGATAAAATATTAATTAATTATTGAAACATGGGGAATGATTCTACTCACTAGGAGGAAAGTATGGATATTTGGAAAATCCTTGAAATTGAAAAAACAAAAGATGAAACAGCAATAAGAGATGCATATCGGAAAAAGTTAGTTAATGTTAATCCAGAGGAAGATCAAAAAGGGTTTATGGAGCTCAGACAGGCATATGAGGAAGCACTTGCTTATTCAAAAAAGCCGGATGAGGAAGAGGAAGAAAAAGAAAAAAGCTGGCCTGATACCGAAATCGGGCGTTTTATGAAAAGGGCGGATTTACTTTACCAAGATATTCAACTGCGCAGTAATGAGGAAGAGTGGAAATCTCTTTTAGAAGATGATGTTTGTATTTCATTGGAAACAAAGACAGAAGTACGCGACGAGCTTTTAACTTATTTTATGACGCATGATTTTTTACCGCATCCGATTTGGGTAATATTAGATGATAAGTTTTTGCTAAAGGAATATAAAGAGGAATTATATGAGATTTTTCCTACCAATTATATTAATTATGCGGTAATCAATGGAATTGACTATGAAGAAGTTATTAAAATAGAAGATTTAAAATCACTTGGCGGAACTGATTATGATGGATTTTTGAGTCAGTGTTATCAATTATTCCGTTTATTAGGCGAAAAAAATCTCGAACAGGTCGAAAAAAAGTTTGAAGAGATTAGCGGTTATAATATATACCACCCTTATGTGGATGTTGTGCGGGTCAACTATCTTTTGGAAAAAGAGGAAATCGATGCTGCTTATGAGCTTGTGGTCAAGCTGCTTGAAGATAATCCAAACGATATCGAAATTTTACGGGCAAAAGCAAATGTTTATTGGAAGCAGGAAAAATACGAAGAAATTAAAAAAATATATGAGGCAGTACTTGAATTAAGTCCGTCCCATTATAATACAATCATCGGTATGGGTGATGCCTGTCTTCAATTAAAAGAGTATGAAAAGGCAAAAGAATATTATAATGATGCGTATAAAATTAATAAGAGTGATTATTTAATTCATTGCCTGCAGCTTTGTACTCAAGAATTGGTCGCTGTTTATGAAAAGAAGTGTAAAGAAAATCCAGAGGATTTATTACAAAGAATTGAATTAATCAGGTCACATTACCAAAATGGTAAATTTAAAGAGTCTTTAAAGATGTTACAGGAGATGGAGCCGGATGAGGAAACAAAGTTAGAATATGCTCATTTAACAGGCTGTAATCATATGTATTTGGAAAATTATGAGGAAGCACTCCCTTACTTAATGGAATGGGCCGAGGGTACAAAAGCACTTGTAGATGATGGTACAAAAGAAACAAAGAAAGCAATGGAACGCATTAGTGCTGCTTATCAATGCATTGCCCAGACGTTATCGGGATTAAAACGTTTTGACGAGGCACATGAATACATAAAATATGCAATCGAAACCGGACTTGAAGTAGATGACAGCTATGAAGAGGATGCGAGAATTTATTTAAGGGAAAAGAAATATGAGGAAGTTATTAAAGTCTGTGATGAAATAATAGAAAATAACAATCAGTCTTTTATTGCACATGGATTGCGTGCAGAGGCATTATATGAGCTGGATTATGTCAGAGATTCTTTAGACGAATGGAATCAATATTTAGAAATCAGTCCATATAATCTGGGTGCCTATATTAAAAAGTTAGAGTGTCTCCAACGCTTAGGCGAAAAAGAAGAGATTAAAAAAATTCTTGATTATTTGGAAGAGCAAAAGGTGCAAAGTGATAGTATTGAATTATGGAGGGCGATTTTATTAGAAGAAGAAGGTTTATACGGAGAAGCTAAAAAACGCCTCCAGCAGCTTGTTTTAAAAGCTGAAAACAATCCGGAAGAATTTGAAGAGCATTTGTTATATAAAATTTATTATGAGTTAGCAAGAATTAATTTTAATAATGATGAGAACTGGGATCGGTCCTTGTTCTATGTAGAGAAATCTTTAAAGGAAAATCCTCATAATGTATTAGCGCTCAATTATAAAGCTCATATTTACTTGCGTAAGGAAATGGACGAAGAAGCGATTATATGGTTAGAAAAGGTATTATTAGAAAAACCAAACCATTATAATGCCAATTGTATGATTGGAGATATTTATAAACGTAAAAATAATTATGAAAAGGCTTTAAGTTATTATAATAAGCAATTGGAAGTGAATCCGGAGTCAATTTGGTATTTACGTCGAGGATTATTATATTCTGATTTTGAACGGTACGAAGAGGCTAGAGTTGATTATGAAAAAGCAATGGAGCTTGATGTCGATGATCCGAGTGCTTATAATAATATTGCATTGACTTATGAGAGAGAACAAAAATATGAGCTGGCATTAGAGTATTATAAGATGGCAGTAGATAGAATCGAAAATGACCCAAAGAGCATTTTTTATCGAAATCTTTCCAGTATATACTCTCGTTTATGCCAATTTGACAAAGCAATCGAAATTGATAAGTTATGCATTGAGAGATTTAAAGAAAAGGTTGATTATAGAAATTTAGCAAGAAGCTATATGGTTGCCGGAAAGTATGAAGAGGCAATCGTGCAATATGAAATCTATGGCGATTTTAATACTGATTTTAAATATAGTGTCCTTTATAATATTGTAACTTGTTATCTTTTATTAGGAGAGGTAGATAAAGCAGAAAAACGTACAAAATATTCATGGGGTAATGATATCAATGAAAAAGACCGAATTGTAAGTAAGCTTTCTTGCTATTTATATAAAAATCAAATAAATAAAGCGAAGTGGGAATTAAATAAGCTAATCCGTTTTTATTTAAAGAAGGATGTTGGCTCAGGTTCATTTATTACCCGTCTTTGCTTTGAAATTGGTTTTAGAGCCCCTTCCTATAAAAATTCGAAGCTGCCAGCGGTTTTATCTGACTTAAAGGACGAAATCAAAGCAATCAAGGATGAACCGGGTGTTATGTCACGTAAATATTGTGAAATTGCAGCACTTGAAATGGGACTTGGAAATTATGAAAAAGCAATGCAGTTTATAAACGAAGTATTCAAATGCAGGCAATGTGATACTTGTGATTTTTCTGGTTGTGCCGAGGCTTATTTTGTAAAAGCACAACTATTAGAATTATGCAATGATTTACAAAATGCTTTTGCTCATTATGAAAAAGCATGTAAAATAGATGCTACAGATATAGAATACCGCATGGAATATGAGCGGGTAAAAAATATCTTTAAAAGCAGGATATAAAAATAGGAGTAGTTAAAATGATTATAGGAATTGATTTAGGAACAACAAATAGTCTGGTTTCATATTTTGAAAACGGGGAACCAAAAATAATCCCCAACCGGTTAGGAGAGCATTTAACGCCATCGGTTGTCAGTATGGATGAAGAAGGAGTCATTTATATTGGGAAAACAGCAAAAGAGCGAAAAATAAAATATAACGGCGATACGGTTGATGTATTTAAGAGAAGTATGGGCTCGAATAAGGAGTTTATGCTTCAGGGAAAAAAATATCTTTCTGAGGAAATTGCCTCTTTTATTATTAGAGGATTAAAGGAAGATGCAGAGGTATATTTAAATCAGCCGATTGAGGAAGCGATTATTAGTGTTCCGGCATATTTTAATGATGAACAGCGGCGTGCGACAAAAAAAGCCGGAGAATTAGCCGGTTTAAATGTTGAACGAATTATTAATGAGCCTACGGCTGCGGCAATTTCCTATGGTATTAACCAAAGAGAGGCAAATACACGTTTTCTTGTTTTTGATTTAGGCGGCGGAACTTTTGATGTTTCGATTTTAGAATTGTATCATAATATTATGGAAGTCCGGGCTGTAGCCGGTGATAATTTTTTAGGCGGCGAGGACTTCACAGAAGTATTATATAAAATGTTTTTAAAGGAAAATAACTTACTGGAAAGGGATTTGTCCGGTAAAACATTAATACATATATGGAAGCAGGCGGAGCTTGCTAAAATCCAGTTTTCAAATGAAAATAAAGTCGTGATGAAGTGCAATATTAATAGTGAAATAGTAGAATATTCGGTCACATTAGAAAAGTATCGTATCGAATGTTTACCGCTTTTAGAAAAAATTCAAAAACCAATTGAAAGAAGCTTAAAGGATGCCGGTATCAGGCTTTCTCAGATTGATGAGATTGTTTTAGTCGGAGGAGCGACTAAGCTACCGATTATTCGAAAGTTTGTCGGTAAATTATTCGGCAAGCTGCCAAATGTTTCTTTGAATCCCGATGAAGTAGTAGCACTTGGGGCAGCAGTCCAGGGGGCGATGAAAGAACGCAATGAGATGATAAAGGAAGTCGTTCTGACAGACGTATGTCCATTTACACTCGGCACCGAGGTTGTAATTAATTTGGATGAAAATACAAAAGAGAGCGGCCATTTTTGTCCGATTATTGAGCGTAATACTGTAATCCCCGTCAGCAGACAGGAAACGTTGTATACCGCCAGTGATAATCAGTCCAGTATTAGAGTTAAAATTCTTCAAGGTGAAAGCCGTTTTGCCAGAAATAATGTTTATCTTGGTGAGCTTACCGTTATGGTTCCAAAGGCCAAGGAGGGCGAAGAAAGTATTGAGGTTACTTATACTTACGATGTGAATTCAATTTTGGAGGTTATTATTAAGGTTGTTTCTACAGGCGAAGAAAAGAAACTGATTATTCAAAAAGAAGACTGTACCATGACTCAGGAGGAAATTGAGAAACGTTTTGAAGAGCTTAACTATTTAAAAATTTTACCACGAGATGAGGAATCGAATAAACGACTTTTATTTAGAGGCGAACGTTTATATGAAGAATCGATTGGAGATGCCAGAATTCAAATTGATCATGCCATAAGTGATTTTGAAAGAGTACTTAAAGGACGTGATAAAGTAAAAATTGAAGATAAAGCAGAGGAATTTCAAGAATTTTTAGATTATATGGAAGAACAACTCTGGGACAATATGCGATAAGTTAACTTGTACAAACCCCTTGTTTTAGGGGTTTTAGGAGTTCCGCAACCAATAGTTTCCCCTATGAAAACTAGAATATATAGCCGCAACCGGGCATATTTTCTATACTTAGGGCAAATAGGATCTTGGAGGAAAAAAATATGAATATTGAAATAGCAAATCGATTAGTAAATTTAAGAAAGCAGAATCAGTTATCTCAGGAGGCACTTGCAGAAAAGCTTGGTATTTCCAGACAGGCAGTTAGTAAATGGGAAAGGGCAGAGGCTTCTCCGGATACCGATAATTTAATTTTACTTGCAAGGTTATACGGGGTGTCCTTGGATGATTTATTAAAAACCGAAGAAGAAATAGCAAAAGCAGATGAATATGAGGAAGAGGTAAATGAAGAAGAAGCTTCCGATACTGTTTATAATGCTTACGAGGAATATGACAGCCAGGATGGGGATTATGTCCATGTTGGTTTTGATGGTATTCATGTCAGGGATGAAAAAAATGTTGTTCATGTCGGCTGGAAGGGAATACATGTCAGAGATAAAAATGAGGATGAAGTAAAGGTTGATAGAAAAGGTGTTTTTATTAATGGAGAAGAAATAGATGTAAAAGAACATATACATAAACATTCGAAGAATTTTCGTAAAAAGGTCCTTTATACCTTTCCGGTTGATTTGCTGGTTGTGGCAGTTTACATTTATTTAGGCATTTTCACCGGGATATGGCATCCGAGCTGGCTCATATTTTTTGCCATTCCGTTGTGGCATAGTATTGTAGAAATGATTTTACTAAGAGATGCAAATTATTTTGCTTATCCTGTTATCATGGTTGCCATATATTTATATATTGGTTTTGTCAGAAATGAATGGCATCCGGGCTGGGTTATCTTTTTAACGATTCCAATTTATTATGGATTTGTAAGCTGGATTAAAGCAATCTTTACCAAATCAAAGAAAGGTAATAATGAGTAGATTTTTGGCTATAAATAAACGAATAAAAAAAATATTTTAAAAATCCCTTGACAAAGGTCGAATAATTTCTTAGAATTGCAGTAATTTCATATCATTCAAACAGCAATGATGAGAACAAGTAGAAATAAGTGAAACAAACAGAAAGCAGCCGGCAGATGAGAGGCGCATGTAGAAGCTTATTACGAATACATCTCTAAGCTTCGCACTGAACTACAGTAGGATGCGACGGACGTGCCCGTTATAGCACAGGAGTATCGCTTTTATAAAAAGAGCCGTACTTCATGAGGCAGATAGCGTGAGTTATTTGCGAATTAAGGTGGTAACACGAAGATGATATCCTCGTCCTTATAATTTAGTATTGTAAGGATGAGGGTTTTTTTATTTTCCTTTGTTCTGCAATAGGAGTTAGGGGGACACTCATGTCTGCGTGGCGGTTTGGATGGCGGTCCTCTCTGCCAATACTTTGAAAGCCCGTTTTTCTGGGCATTGCAATGAGCCCTTAAGTGCTAAAAGCATTCAGCAGAGGCTTCATGCTTTTAGAAACCGCTTAATGTCTCATTTCCATAGAAAAGAGGGCATTTCAAAGTAATGGCAGGGAGAACTACCATCCAAACCGCCACGCAGACATGAGTGTCAGGCAAACGTAAATTAAACCTAAGAACATTTCAGAAAAGAAATAGGTGACTTAGAGTTAGCTTAAAGAAGGAAAGGAGAGCAGGAATTAGAGTCCTGCGAAGAGAGAAAATGACAGTATTTGAGGAATTAAAAGCCCGTGGTCTGCTTGCACAGCTTACGGATGAAGAGGAAATTAAGGAGCTGATTAATAACGGTAAGGCAACTTTTTATATTGGCTTTGATCCAACTGCAGATAGTCTTCATGTTGGGCATTTTATGGCACTTTGTCTGATGAAAAGAATGCAGATGGCAGGTAATAAGCCAATTGCTTTATTAGGCGGCGGAACCGGTATGATTGGAGACCCGTCCGGAAGAACGGATATGCGTTCGATGATGACTAGAGAGCAGATTCAGCATAATTGTGACTGTTTTAAAGAGCAAATGAGTAAATTTATTGATTTTTCCGAAGGCAAGGCTTTAATGGTAAATAATGCAGATTGGCTGCTGGATTTAAATTATGTTGAATTTTTAAGAGAAGTCGGTGCTCACTTTAGTGTCAATAGAATGCTAAGCTTTGAATGCTATAAGCAGAGAATGGAAAAGGGTCTTAGCTTCTTTGAGTTTAACTATATGATTATGCAGAGCTATGATTTTTATGTGTTATATAATAAGTATGGCTGTAATATGCAGTTTGGCGGCGATGATCAGTGGAGTAATATGCTTGGAGGTACGGAGCTTATCCGCCGTAAGCTTGGTAAAAATGCATATGCCATGACAATCACTTTATTGCTTAATTCAGAAGGTAATAAAATGGGTAAGACGCAGAAGGGTGCGGTTTGGCTTGATCCGAATAAAACTTCTCCTTTTGAATTTTATCAGTATTGGCGGAATGTTGCAGATGCAGATGTATTAAAATGTATTCGTATGCTTACTTTTCTTCCAATTGAAGAAATTCAAAAAATGGATAGCTGGGAAGGCAGTCAGTTAAATGAAGCAAAAGAAATTCTTGCATATGAGCTTACGAATATGATTCATGGAGAAGAAGAGGCTAAAAAGGCGCAGGAAAGTGCCAGAGCTTTATTTAGCAGCGGAAATGCAGCTGATATGCCAACCGCAGAGCTTAGTGAAGAAGATTTTGTCGATGGTGAAGTCGATATTTTAACAATGCTTGTAAAATCAGGCCTTGTTCCTTCTAAATCAGAAGCACGCCGCGCCGTTGAGCAGGGTGGTGTTTCTGTCGATGGTGAAAAGGTAACAGATATTAAAACAACATTTACCAAAGATATCATAAGCGGTGAAGGAATTGTTTTAAAAAGAGGAAAGAAGAACTTTAGAAAAGTAGTGATATAAAAAGAAAAGTACCATTTATAGTACCACCTCTTTGTTAAACTTAGATCAACAGGACAGAAGAATGAAAATTCTTATGAACATTGATTTAGTTTTTCAAGGAGGTTTTTTTATGAAAGGATTTTTTGTAACAGAAGGTTATATGGGCTTTGTAAATGGGAATTACATTTTATTTGCAAGTGAAAGTGATTATAAAGAATATATAGAATAATTAGAAAAGCTATTGACTTTTTTTAGCCGAAAGATTATTATATAGATAATCTATATATATAGACAATCTATATATTAGCGATTGCGAAATTCTACATATATAAATAAACACAGAAAGGAAAATAGTTATGGCAGTGGAAAAAAGTCTAATTTCTGGAAGTACGGCAATGTTGCTGCTGAAGTTGTTGTCGGAGAAGGATATGTATGGATATGAAATGATTAATACTTTGGAAGAAAAGTCTAATAATGTATTTACATTAAAGGCCGGAACGTTATATCCACTATTACATTCTTTGGAAAGTAAGGGAATGCTTACTTCTTATGATGATGATGCAGCAGGCAAAATCCGCAAATATTATAGCATAACAAAAGAAGGAAAAAAGCAGTTAAAGTCTAAAAAAGAAGAATGGATGGAATATTCTGAAGCAGTCATCAATGTACTGGGAGGTGCTGTTTATGAATTTGCATGAATATCTGGATACGCTGACAGAGCAGATTCGATGTAAAAGGGCACGTCCCATGATAGAGGCGGAGGTTAGTAATCATATTCAAGATCAGGCAGATGTGTATAGGGCTGATGGTATGGAGGAACAAGAAGCCATAGAAGAAGCAGTTCGTCAGATGGGAGATCCGATTGAGGCAGGGGCAGCACTGGATCGTGTTCATCGTCCAAAAATGAGTTGGAGCTTGACCGCATTATTTGTATTTTTAGTGTTAGCAGGAATGACAATGCAGATTATTCTTACCCTTGGTTACGCAGATGGAACTGTCAGCGAAGCTTCAGAAAACCTACATTTAATTATAAAAATTGTTCGGAATTCGACCGTTTGCTTATTAGTTGCAGCAAGTATTTGTGTATTGGATTATTCTATTTTATCAAAGTATCCATTAATCATATTTTGGGGATTCATGGGAATAGGATTTTTATATATGTTAATAAATTCCCAATATGTGAATGGAATCAATAGAATAACATATTACTTTATGGCAATTGCGGCAGTTCTCTTTTGCAATGTTATATATGCACACCGCGGAAAAGGAATAAAAGGAGCAATTTATTCATTATTAAGCTTTATGGCGGTATTTTTTGTCTTTACAAGAGTTGGAAGTAGTTTTACCGGGGTTATGGAATTTAGCTGCGTTATTCTATTGCTTTTGTCGGCAGCGACTATAAAGGGTTGGTTTGGTAAAGCAAAAAAGAGGGTATTAGGTATTTTTTGGTCGGTAATGTTTATACTACCCGCAATCGTTTTTGGTATTGCTATTATTGGCAATCAATTAGCAAATTATCAGTTAATGCGGCTTAAGTCTATTTTTGGAATGTTGTTTCAGACGCTGGATGCTGGTGAATTAGGGTATTCATACCACTATTTTGCGTTAAATGAAGTAATGGATAAAGTGACATGGTTTGGAAGTAAAAAAGCACCTTTAGAAACATTGCCGTCTCCATCAAGCGATTATATTATTACAAGTATATTTTCCTATTTTGGCATTTTAGCAGCAAGTCTTGTAATTTTAGTTTTTATATTTTTAATTTATAAAGCTTTTCATATCAGTCATCATCAAAAAAATTCTTTCGGCTGTTTGGTTAGCTATGCATGTACATTTATCATGTTAGTAAAAGGGGTAATTTATATATATTCGAATTTATTCTCAGGCGTACTATCACAAGTAAGCATGCCATTTTTGTCTTATGGTTTGTCAAATGCAATTGTAAGCGGAATTTTAGCAGGACTTTTGCTGTGTATTTACCGTAATAGCAATATTATTAGTGAAAAAAAATATGACCCCAAATTTCGCATCAAGCTATTAGTTGAAAAGAGATAATATACAGACAGTGACAAAATAAAAAAACTATACTATAATAATTAGATAATTGAACATCTAAAAACAGTTCGGTTATGAGTTATAGTATAGTTTTTATTATATAAAATGGAAAAGGAATTGTAGAATGAGGATCATTCAAGTTTCAGATATTACAAAGAATATAAAAGAAATGTGTATAGAGGCCAACCACTTTTTGACACCTGATATGGATTATGCTTTAAAATATGCTTGCGAATCAGAAAGGTCTGCACTTGGGAAAAAAGTGTTGAATCAGCTTCAGGAAAATTTAAAAATTGCCGGAGAAGATATGATACCCATTTGTCAAGATACAGGCATGGCAGTGATTTTTATGGAAATAGGACAAGACGTTCATTTTGAGGGTGGATTATTAGAAGATGCCATTCATGAAGGTGTCCGGCAGGGTTATATAGAAGGGTATTTAAGAAAGTCGGTTGTAAAGGATCCTCTCATTCGCGAAAATACAAAAGACAATACTCCGGCAATTATTCATTATCAAATAGCAGCGGGAGATAAGGTAAATATAACCGTTGCCCCAAAAGGCTTTGGCAGTGAAAACATGAGTCGTGTATTTATGTTAAAACCGGCTGATGGAATAGAGGGTGTAAAGGAAGCAATCTTAACAGCGGTAAAAGATGCCGGTCCCAATGCATGTCCGCCAATGGTAGTTGGTGTCGGAATTGGAGGCACGTTTGAAAAATGTGCACTGATGGCTAAAAAAGCATTAACAAGAGAAGTGGGAACACATTCTGAAATTCCTTATATAAAAGAAATGGAAGAAGAGCTTCTTGAAACAATAAATAAAACCGGTATTGGTCCCGGTGGATTAGGCGGAACAACAACAGCACTTGCTGTTCATATTGATTCATATCCAACCCATATCGCTGGTCTTCCGGTCGGAATTAATATTTGCTGTCATGTGAATCGTCATGCAGTTAGAACCTTGTAAAAATACAACATGTAGTATTCTAATTTAAATATGTATTATATATAGAAGAAACACGATTTATTTAGGAAAGGATTATGATGGATAAACATATAAAATCGCCTTTTGTACAGGAAGAAATCAATTCATTAAAAGCAGGAGATTATGTGTATATTACCGGAATTATTTACACAGCCAGAGATGCAGCCCATAAAAGAATGTATGAGACTTTGGAAAATGGCGGACAGCTTCCGTTTGAATTAAAGGGAAATGTTATTTATTATATGGGACCTTCTCCGGCAAGAGCAGGAAGACCGATTGGATCAGCAGGTCCTACTACTGCAAGCCGCATGGATAAATACGCCCCAAGTTTAATGGACCTAGGGTTAAAAGGAATGATTGCAAAAGGGAAACGATCGGAAGCGGTCAGG
Organism: uncultured Roseburia sp.; assembly: GCA_964410675.1. Classification (GTDB taxonomy): domain Bacteria; phylum Bacillota; class Clostridia; order Lachnospirales; family Lachnospiraceae; genus RGIG3040. Next base: position 1,172 of record CAYPIB010000040.1, on the reverse strand, counting down.
GAAAGTATTATCCGTAATGAGGGAATTTACCTTGCTGCCGTTGGCGGTGCCGGAGCTTTATTATCAAAAACAATCATATCCTCAGAAGTCATTGCTTATGAGGACTTAGGTACGGAAGCGATTAGAAAATTAGAAGTAAAGGATTTTCCGGCAATTGTTGTAATTGATAAAGTAGGAAATAATTTATATGAGTCGGCAATAAAGGAATATCGCTCTTTCTGAATGAATTTTAATAAATTGATTATATTATTTTATAATAGAAACGGGTGAAAAAATGCGTATAGCACTAATGGTAATCAGATTACTTCCTCTTGTTCCTTATTATATGATTAAAATATGGATTTGCAGTATCAGTAAAAGAATCTCTTATGAAACAGGCTATAAGGCATCGAGAGAAATTACAAAAGCTGCGAACTGGGCAGGACGTGTTACAATTGAAGCATACGGGATAGAAAATATCCCAAAAGAAAATGGATTTATTTTTTTCCCAAATCATCAGGGGCTTTTTGATGTCCTTACCTTTTTCCAATCTTGCACGGTACCATTTGCTGTAGTAATAAAAAAAGAAGCCAGTAATGTTATCCTATTAAAACAGGTTTTAAAGGCAACAGGCTCTCTTGTTATCGATAGAGAAGATTTAAGGCAGTCGATGACAGTTATAAAAAATGTTACAGAAGAAGTGAAAAACGGAAGAAACTTTTTAATTTTTGCAGAAGGAACAAGAAGCCGAAATGGAAATAAGCTATTGGATTTTAAAGGCGGAAGCTTTAAAAGTGCTGTTAAAGCAAAATGTCCAATCGTTCCGGTTGCACTGATTGATTCCTTTAAACCTTTTGATGAGAATTCAATGAAAAGGGTAACGGTTAAGATTATATATCTTCCACCTATCTATTATGAAGAATATAGAAATATGAAAACAGTTGAAATTGCAAAAGTGGTAAAAGATAAAATCGAAAAAGCAATTGCAAAATACGAGTAAATAAGTATTTAGTTTAGAAGCGAGATATTCTTCGAAAAATGTATAAAAAGCAATTGACAAATAAATGTTGCTTTAGTATAATAACATTTGCGTCACTTAAACGCGTTAATTTAATATTGATTTTAATTATTCAGAGTCATGGAGAAATACTCAAGAGGCTGAAGAGGCGCCCCTGCTAAGGGTGTAGGTCGTT